>NZ_JAKNEQ010000005.1:0-154425 GCF_022137125.1 Streptococcus mitis
CAAAAGTTGAAACACCAAAGGTTGAAACGCCAAAAGTTGAAACACCAAAGGTTGAAACGCCAAAAGTTGAAACACCAAAGGTTGAAACGCCAAAAGTTGAAACACCAAAGGTTGAAACGCCAAAAGTTGAAACACCAAAGGTTGAGACACCAAAGGTAGAAGTACCAAAATCAAAGACACCAACTGAACAATCGACAAAAGAAACTTCACAAATTCCGACTTCTGTAGCAAGTAAGAGAGAGGAATTGCCTAATACAGGTACAGAAGATCATGCTAATCTTGTAGTCTTAGGACTTCTAGGAGTTTTGAGTGGATTTGGATTTCTTGCACACAAGAAAAAAGAAGTGGAGAAATAGTTTTTTCTAACCTATATTAGAAAAGGGCTCACATCTGTGGGCTTTTTCTCTTTGACAATCTTTTTGCTTTAATAATCTAAAAGATTAGAATTGTCAAAACAATCTGTCTAGGGTTGATTTTATCGCTTATTTACTATAAAATGAGAAGGAAAAACGTCAAACTTTTATATTGCAAATAGGAGAAAACATGACAAAAACATTAAAACGTCCAGAGGTTTTATCACCTGCAGGGACTTTAGAGAAGCTAAAGGTAGCTGTTCAATATGGAGCAGATGCTGTCTTTATCGGTGGTCAGGCCTATGGCCTTCGTAGCCGTGCCGGAAACTTTACTTTCGAACAGATGGAAGAAGGTGTCCAGTTTGCGGCCAAGTATGGTGCTAAGGTTTATGTGGCTGCCAATATGGTTATGCACGAAGGAAATGAGGCTGGTGCTGGTGAGTGGTTCCGTAAACTACGTGATATCGGAATCGCGGCAGTTATCGTGTCTGACCCAGCCTTGATTATGATTGCAGCGACTGAAGCGCCTGGTCTTGAAATACACCTCTCTACCCAAGCAAGTGCGACTAACTATGAAACACTTGAGTTCTGGAAAGAACTAGGTTTAACTCGTGTCGTTTTGGCGCGTGAGGTTTCAATGGAAGAATTGGCAGAAATTCGCAAACGTACAGATGTTGAGATTGAAGCCTTTGTTCATGGAGCCATGTGTATTTCTTACTCTGGTCGTTGTACTCTTTCAAACCACATGAGTATGCGTGATGCTAACCGTGGTGGTTGCTCTCAGTCTTGTCGTTGGAAGTACGACCTTTACGATATGCCATTTGGGAAGGAACGTAAGAGTCTTAAAGGTGAAATTCCTGAAGAATTTTCAATGTCAGCCGTTGATATGTCCATGATTGACCATATCCCAGATATGATTGAAAACGGTGTGGACAGTCTCAAGATTGAAGGACGTATGAAGTCTATTCACTACGTATCAACAGTAACAAACTGCTACAAGGCAGCTGTTGATGCTTATCTAGAAAGTCCAGAGAAGTTTGAAGCTATCAAGCAGGACTTGATTGATGAAATGTGGAAGGTTGCCCAACGTGAATTAGCAACAGGTTTCTACTATGGTACACCATCTGAAAATGAGCAGTTGTTTGGTGCTCGTCGTAAAATTCCTGAGTATAAGTTTGTCGCTGAAGTGGTTTCTTACGATGATGCGACACAAACAGCAACCATTCGCCAACGGAACGTCATTAACGAAGGGGACCAAGTTGAGTTTTATGGCCCAGGTTTCCGTCATTTTGAGACTTATATCGAAGATTTGCATGATGCTAAAGGAAATAAGATCGATCGCGCTCCAAATCCAATGGAACTATTGACTATCAAGGTTCCACAACCTGTTCAAGCTGGAGATATGGTTCGAGCTCTCAAAGAAGGTCTCATCAATCTTTATAAGGAAGATGGAACCAGCGTCACAGTTCGTGCTTAATAAATATGTAGGGGACGAAAGCTTTCTAGTTGCTTTCCCTTTAATCCTATTTACTAAAAGAACATTAGGTTAAAAAAATATATTAATTTCCATCCGAGATTTCATCTCGGATTTTTTCATTATTTTTCAGAAAGACCTAGATAATAGACGGATTTATTACAAGTTTTTTCCAAAATTTTCTATATAATAGACTTAAAAATAGTAAAATTGTAAATAATTTTCATTAAACGCTTTCAATGTTAGTAAAAAGTTGACAAATCCAATTTTTAGGACTAAACTAAGTAAGTAAATTTTAATTAAAAGGAGAATTCGTCATGAATTTAACATTTTTCGGTCTATGTCTTGCCTGTATGGGTGTATCTCTTGGTGAAGGTATGTTGATGAACGGTTTGTTGAAATCAGTTGCTCGCCAACCAGATATCATCTCAGAACTACGTAGTTTGATGATCCTAGGGGTTGCCTTTATTGAAGGTACTTTCTTCGTTACTCTTGTCTTTTCATTTATCATCAAATAAAAGAAGTATAAATTGAAAAAGGGAGGATTTTAGATGGAAGAAAGTATTAATCCAACCATCAATATTGGTCCTGTTACCTTTAATTTAACCATAGTAGTTTTGACTTTGTTGACTGTAGCACTTATTTTTGGCTTTATTTATTGGGCAACTCGAAATATGACTTTGAGACCCACAGGAAAACAAAATGTATTAGAGTATTTATTTGATTTTGTTGTTGGATTTACAAAATCAAACCTTGGTCCAATGATAAAGGATTATTCTCTCTTTTATTTCTGTTTATTCCTATTTATGGCCATTGCAAATAATATTGGCTTAATGGCTAGAATTCAGACTACAGATGGTGTAAATCTTTGGACCTCACCAACAGCAAATTTGTCATTTGACTTGGTCTTGTCTTTTACAATTATCTTAATGACACACGTAGAAGGAATTCGTCGTCGTGGAATCAAAAAGTATTTAAAAGCATTTGTAACACCAGGTTTTATGACACCAATGAATCTTTTGGAAGAAGTTACCAATCTCCTTTCACTTGCATTGCGGGTCTTTGGTAATATCTTTGCAGGGGAAGTGATGGCAAGTATGTTAGTCCTACTTTCTCATCAGGCCTTCTATTGGTATCCTATTGCTTTTGGAACAAATCTAATCTGGACTGCATTTTCTGTTTTTATTTCTTGTGTACAAGCATATGTATTTACATTGTTATCTTCAATGTACCTAGGAAATAAAATTAATGATGAAGAATAGAAAGGAGTAGTTTATGAATGTAACAGTAGGTGAATTACTTGGTGATTTTATACTAATCGCTGGTTCCTTTATTCTCTTGCTAGTCTTGGTTAAGAAATACGCTTGGTCAAATTTGGCTAGCATTTTCGAACAAAGAGCAGAAAAAATTGCAGCAGATATTGACGGAGCTGAACAAGCACGTCAAAAAGCAGAAGTATTGGCTCAGAAACGCGAAGATGAATTGGCTGGTAGCCGTAAAGAAGCTAAGACAATCATTGAGAATGCGAAAGAAACAGCTGAGAAAAGCAAAGCTAGTATTTTAGCAGATGCTAAGCTAGAAGCAGGACGCTTGAAAGAAAAAGCAAACCAAGAAATTGCTCAAAATAAAGCTGAAGCTTTACAAAGCGTTAAGGGTGAGGTAGCAGATTTGACAATCAGCTTGGCTGGTAAAATCATCTCACAAAACCTTGACGGTCATGCCCATAAAGAACTCATTGATCAGTATATCGATCAGTTAGGAGAAGCTTAATGGACAAGAAAACAGTAAAGGTAATTGAAAAATACAGCATGCCTTTTGTCCAATTGGTTATAGAAAAAGGAGAAGAAGACCGTATCTTTTCAGACTTAGCTCAAATCAAGCAAGTTGCTGAAGAAACAGCCTTACCTTCTTTTTTAAAAAAAGTGGCAGTAGACGAGTCTGACAAGGAAAAAACAATTACTTTCTTCCAAGATTCAGTGTCACCTTTATTGCAAAACTTTATCCAGGTTCTTATCTACAATCACAGAGCAAATCTTTTTTATGATATTCTTGTAGATTGCTTGAACCGACTTGAAAAAGAAACAAATCGATTTGAAGTGACGATTACTTCAGCTCATCCTTTAACTGATGAACAGAAGAGTCGCTTGCTCCCTTTGATTGAGAAAAAAATGTCTTTTAAAGTAAGGAGTGTAAAAGAACAAATCGATGAAAGTCTTATTGGTGGTTTTGTCATTTTTGCCAATCACAAGACAATTGATGTGAGTATTAAACAACAACTTAAAGTTGTTAAAGAAAATTTGAAATAGAAAGTGGTGTTCTTTTGGCAATTAACGCACAAGAAATCAGCGCTTTAATTAAGCAACAAATTGAAAATTTCAAACCCAATTTTGATGTGACTGAAACAGGTGTTGTAACCTATATCGGGGACGGTATCGCGCGTGCTCATGGCCTTGAAAATGCCATGAGTGGAGAGTTGTTGATCTTTGAAAACGGCTCTTATGGGATGGCTCAGAACTTGGAGTCAACAGATGTTGGTATTATCATCCTAGGTGACTTTACAGATATCCGTGAAGGCGATACAATCCGCCGTACAGGGAAAATCATGGAAGTCCCAGTAGGTGAAAGTCTGATTGGTCGTGTTGTGGATCCGCTTGGTCGTCCAGTTGATGGTCTTGGAGAAATCCACACTGATAAAACTCGTCCAGTAGAAGCACCAGCTCCTGGTGTTATGCAACGTAAGTCTGTATCAGAACCATTACAAACTGGTTTGAAAGCTATTGACGCCCTTGTACCGATTGGTCGTGGTCAACGTGAGTTGATTATCGGTGACCGTCAGACAGGGAAAACAACCATTGCGATTGATACAATCTTGAACCAAAAAGGTCAAGATATGATCTGTATCTACGTAGCGATTGGACAAAAAGAATCAACAGTTCGTACGCAAGTAGAAACACTACGTCAGTACGGTGCCTTGGACTACACAATCGTTGTGACAGCCTCTGCTTCACAACCATCTCCATTGCTTTTCCTAGCTCCTTATGCTGGGGTTGCCATGGCGGAAGAATTTATGTACCAAGGTAAGCATGTTTTGATCGTTTATGATGATTTATCAAAACAAGCGGTAGCTTATCGTGAACTGTCACTCTTGCTTCGTCGTCCTCCAGGTCGTGAAGCTTTCCCAGGGGATGTTTTCTACCTTCACAGCCGTTTGCTTGAGCGCTCAGCTAAAGTTTCTGATGAACTTGGTGGTGGATCAATTACTGCCCTACCATTTATCGAGACACAAGCAGGAGATATCTCTGCCTATATCGCAACCAACGTGATTTCAATCACTGATGGACAAATCTTCCTTGGTGATGGTCTCTTCAATGCGGGTATTCGTCCAGCCATCGATGCAGGTTCATCTGTATCTCGTGTAGGTGGTTCTGCACAAATCAAAGCCATGAAAAAGGTTGCTGGTACACTTCGTATCGACCTTGCTTCATACCGTGAGTTGGAAGCCTTCACTAAGTTTGGTTCTGACTTGGATGCGGCAACACAGGCTAAGTTGAACCGTGGACGTCGTACAGTTGAAGTCTTGAAACAACCTGTTCACAAACCATTACCTGTTGAGAAACAAGTAACCATTCTCTATGCTTTGACACATGGTTTCTTGGATACTGTTCCAGTAGATGATATTGTTCGTTTCGAGGAAGAGTTCCATGCCTTCTTTGACGCTCAACATCCAGAGATTTTAGAAACCATTCGTGATACAAAAGACTTGCCAGAAGAAGCAGTCTTGGATGCTGCGATTACAGAGTTTCTCAATCAAACCAGCTTCCAATAAGAATAGAGGTGTCAGATGGCAGTATCTCTAAATGATATTAAAACAAAAATCGCCTCAACAAAAAATACGAGTCAAATCACTAATGCCATGCAGATGGTATCAGCTGCTAAGCTAGGTCGTTCTGAAGAAGCTGCTCGCAATTTCCAAGTTTATGCTCAGAAAGTTCGTAAACTTTTGACGGATATTCTTCATGGGAATGGAGCTGGTAGTTCAACCAACCCGATGTTGATTAGCCGTCCAGTTAAGAAGACAGGCTATATCGTCATTACATCAGACCGAGGTTTGGTTGGAGGTTATAATTCTTCTATTTTGAAAGCCGTTATGGAGCTGAAAGAAGAATACCATCCAGATGGTAAAGGTTTTGAAATGATCTGTATCGGTGGAATGGGAGCTGATTTCTTTAAAGCTCGTGGTATTCAACCACTTTATGAACTACGTGGCTTGGCAGATCAACCAAGCTTTGATGAAGTTCGTAAGATTATTTCAAAAACTGTTGAAATGTACCAAAATGAACTTTTTGATGAACTCTATGTCTGCTATAACCACCATGTCAATACGCTAACCAGTCAAATGCGTGTGGAGCAAATGCTTCCGATTGTTGACTTGGATCCAAATGAAGCGGATGACAGTTACAGTTTGACCTTTGAGTTGGAAACTAGTCGAGAAGAAATTTTGGAGCAGTTGTTGCCTCAGTTTGCAGAAAGTATGATTTACGGTGCTATTATCGACGCTAAGACAGCTGAAAATGCTGCGGGTATGACAGCCATGCAAACAGCGACAGATAATGCTAAGAAAGTCATTAATGATTTGACAATCCAGTATAACCGTGCCAGACAGGCGGCGATTACACAAGAAATTACAGAAATCGTAGCAGGAGCTAGTGCCTTAGAATAGCCACTAGTCTAGCTCGTATGAAAATGAACTTAGGACCTAGGTAAGCTAGGAACCGACAGTATCTTATATAGAATAGGAGAAGGAGATGAGTTCAGGTAAAATTGCTCAGGTTATCGGTCCCGTTGTAGACGTCTTGTTTGCAGCAGGGGAAAAACTTCCTGAGATTAACAATGCACTTGTCGTCTACAAAAATGACGAAAGAAAAACAAAAATCGTCCTTGAAGTAGCCTTGGAGTTGGGAGATGGTATGGTCCGTACTATCGCCATGGAATCAACAGATGGTTTGACTCGTGGAATGGAAGTATTGGACACAGGTCGTCCAATCTCTGTACCAGTAGGTAAAGAAACTTTGGGACGTGTCTTCAATGTTTTGGGAGATACCATTGACTTGGAAGCTCCTTTTACAGAAGATGCAGAGCGTCAGCCAATTCATAAAAAAGCTCCAACTTTTGATGAATTGTCTACCTCTTCTGAAATCCTTGAAACAGGGATTAAGGTTATCGACCTTCTTGCCCCTTACCTTAAAGGTGGTAAGGTTGGACTTTTCGGTGGTGCCGGAGTTGGTAAAACCGTCTTAATCCAAGAATTGATTCACAACATTGCCCAAGAACACGGTGGTATTTCAGTATTTACCGGTGTTGGGGAACGTACTCGTGAGGGTAATGACCTTTACTGGGAAATGAAAGAATCAGGTGTTATCGAGAAAACAGCCATGGTATTTGGTCAGATGAATGAGCCGCCAGGAGCACGTATGCGTGTTGCCCTAACTGGTTTGACAATCGCCGAATACTTCCGTGATGTGGAAGGCCAAGACGTGCTTCTCTTTATCGATAATATCTTCCGTTTCACTCAGGCTGGTTCAGAAGTATCTGCCCTTTTGGGTCGTATGCCATCAGCCGTTGGTTACCAACCAACACTTGCTACGGAAATGGGTCAATTGCAAGAGCGTATTACATCAACTAAAAAGGGTTCTGTAACCTCTATCCAGGCTATCTATGTGCCAGCGGATGACTATACTGACCCAGCGCCAGCAACAGCCTTCGCTCACTTGGACTCAACAACTAACTTGGAACGTAAGTTGGTACAATTGGGTATCTACCCAGCCGTTGACCCACTTGCTTCAAGCTCACGTGCCTTGGCACCTGAAATTGTTGGAGAAGAGCACTATGCAGTTGCTGCTGAAGTAAAACGTGTCCTTCAACGTTACCATGAGTTGCAAGATATCATTGCTATCCTTGGTATGGATGAGCTTTCTGATGAAGAAAAGACCTTGGTGGCTCGTGCCCGTCGTATCCAGTTCTTCTTGTCACAAAACTTCAACGTTGCGGAACAATTTACTGGTCAGCCAGGTTCTTATGTTCCAGTTGCTGAAACTGTTCGTGGCTTTAAGGAAATCCTTGATGGTAAACACGACCACTTGCCAGAAGATGCCTTCCGTGGTGTAGGTTCTATCGAAGATGTGATTGCAAAAGCTGAAAAAATGGGATTTTAAGAGGTGATCTATGGCTCAGTTAACTGTCCAGATCGTGACACCAGATGGTCTCGTCTATGATCACCATGCCAGCTTTGTATCAGTTCGAACTCTGGATGGTGAGATGGGAATCTTGCCACGACATGAAAATATGATTGCAGTTTTAGCAGTTGATGAGGTTAAGGTTAAACGTGTAGATGATGAAAATCACGTGAACTGGATTGCAGTGAACGGAGGCGTTATCGAAGTTGCTAATGGCGTTATCACAATTGTTGCTGACTCTGCAGAACGTGCTCGTGATATCGACGTTAGTCGTGCAGAACGTGCCAAACTTCGAGCAGAGCGTGAAATTGAAGAAGCACAAGACAAACACTTGATTGACCAAGAACGTCGTGCTAAGATTGCTTTGCAACGTGCCATTAACCGTATTAATGTCGGAAATAGACTATAAGAAAAAAATGAACTTGAGTTACCAAGTTCATTTTTTATGTTTTCTTAAGGGGCAAAACTGATGCAGACTGCTTCTGGGACATGGAAGTCATTAGAAAGTTCTGCTAGACGACCAGTTTCAGGATTGCGTTTAAAGACGGTTGCATTGTCAGAGTCCTGATGGACAGCAATGACAAATTCTTGGTCTGGTGTCAAATCAAAATCACGTGGAGTCTGACCATGTGTCGGAACGATTTCTAACAACTCTAAGCTACCGTCCGCAAGGATTGTATATACTGCGATAGAATCATGGCCACGGTTAGAGGCGTAGAGGTACTTCCCATCTTTAGAGAGACGAATAGCAGCAGTACCATTAAAGCCTTTATAACCGTCTGGTAGAGTTGAAATGACTTGCATGCGTTCAAATTCGCCAACACCATCGTAGATTAGAACCTCGATAGTGCTATTGAGTTCACAAATGAGATAAGCGATTTTATAATGGTTATGGAAAATAATATGGCGTGAGCCTGCTCCTGGCTGGCTATGATAGGTATAGAGCTTAGATAATTTTCCTTCTGGATCAAGATCATAAGTAATTACTTGGTCAGTACCCAAGTCGCAGGTCACTAGATAGTGGTCAGGTGTTAAATCTGTATAGTGAACATGTGGAGAAGCTTGATTTTCATGTGGACCTTGGCCACTGTGTTGATCAACATCACTAAGTAGAAGACGACCATCTTCCTGACGTTTATAAACAAGGACCTGTCCCTTGTGGTAGTTTGCTGCGTAAACCAAATCACGCTCTTCATCAACGGCAACATAACAGTGGGGGGCTCCCTCTTCAACGACGTGATTTAATAAGGTGCCATTAGTTTGATAGGCTGCAATTCCACCCTTATCGTCTTGACTACCAACAGTGTATAAATGTTGATGCTGGTCAAAGGCAAGGTAGGTCGGACTTGGTTCAGCTGCAAAAAGTTCTAGATTTGAAAGCAGACCAGTTTCTGTATCAAAGTCTGCCATGTAAATCCCTTGGGAAGTACGACGTGTATAAGTTCCAAAATAAACAGTTTCTTTCATTACTATACCTCTGTGTAAAGATAAGACTATTATATCACAAAAACAAGCCAATTAAAGACATCCAATTAGATGTAAGCACTTTAAAAAAATAATTGATTGTTTTTTAAAAAAATATAATAACATTGAGATTGTTTTCCTTACTTTTCTTCTTAAAAGTGCTATAATGAATTCATAAAATGTTTAAAGGAGTCCTTACTATGAAAAAACGAGTTTTTTTAGCGACTGGAATTGCAGTTTTGTCTACTGCCGTTCTAGCAGCGTGTTCATCTGGTAATGGTAATAAGGATGCTACTAAGCCAGTGACTTATGCTTATGTGTTTACATCAGATCCTTCGACTCTGGATTATACAGTTTCTGGAAATGTCAGCACTAAACAGGTCACAGGTAACGTTATTGACGGTTTGCTTGAAAATGACCAATATGGGAATCTTGTTCCATCAGTTGCAGAAGATTGGACTGTTTCCAAAGATGGTTTGACCTATACTTATAAAATCCGTCAGGGTATCAAATGGTATACCAATGAGGGGGAAGAGTATGGTGAAGTCAAGGCTCAAGACTTTGTGACTGGTCTGAAACACGCAGCAGATAAGAAATCAAAGGCTCTTTATCTTGTACAGGATTCTATCAAAGGATTGGATGACTATGTAAATGGGAAAACAACGGATTTTTCTACTGTTGGTGTAAAAGCAACAGACGAATATACTGTTGTTTATACTTTGAACCATCCAGAATCTTTCTGGAATTCAAAAACAACAATGGGAGTTCTTGCACCAGTCAATGAAGACTTTTTAGCTTCTAAAGGAGATGACTTTGGTAAACCAACGGATGTAACGAGCATTCTATACAATGGGCCATTTCTCCTCAAAGGTCTTACATCTAAGTCTTCTATAGAAATGACCAAAAACCAAAATTATTGGGATAAGCAGAATGTCTTTATTGATGATATCAAGTTATCCTTCTTTGATGGTCAAGATGCAGACTCTCTAGGACGCGGTTTTGATGAGGGACACTATCCAGCTGCACCACTCTTTAAAAACTCTGCTAACTATGAACGTCTAAAAGAAAAATACAAGGATAATATTGTGTATGGTCAACAGCGTGGAGGAGTTTTTTATATCTCAACCAATATCGACCGTGTAAATTACAATCACACTGCTAAAACAAGTGATGCAGAAAAAACTTCTACTAAGAAAGCCTTGTTAAACAAAGATTTCCGTCAAGCCTTGGCTTTTGCGGTAGATCGTAAAGCAGGGATCTCTCAAGTATTTGGTGATGAAGTAGGACCTCGTAAGTTACGGACAAGTTTCACTCCTCCAACATTTGTTCAAGTAGGAGATCAAACATTTGGTCAAGTTACTAAGACAGAATTGGATAAATTGGATAATGTCTGGAAAGATGTCAGTCTTGATGATGCCCAAGATTCACTTCATAATGTAGACAAGGCTAAGGCTAAGTTTGAAGCTGCTAAGAAAACTCTCCAAGCTGATGGAGTACAGTTCCCAATTCATTTAGATTTGCCAATTTCTTCATCAAATCCAGATTTTATTCGTCAGGTTCAGTCTTATAAACAATCCATTGAGGAAGCCTTAGGCTCTGACAATGTAGTTGTTGATATTCAACAAGTTTCTGATGACGAATTGGGAAGTATGACTACTCTAGCTACTTCCAATGCAAATACTGACTGGGATATTAATGCAGTCAGTGGTTGGACTCCAGACTTTGCAGATCCATCGACTTATCTAGATGTATTTGATCCAACTTCAGGTCCAAGTCTCCTAAGTGCTCTTGGTGTGGCACCAGGAACAGACAATCCAGTTATTAAAACAGTTGGATTGGATAAATACAAAGAACTGATTGATGATGCAAATAGTGAGAAAACAGACCTTCAAAAACGTTATTCCAAATATTCTAAGGCCCAAGCTTGGTTGTCAGATAGTGCACTTGTTATTCCAGTATACTCTGATGGTGCTCAAATGCTAGTGACGAAAATGGTTCCTGGCAGTGGTGCCGGTGGCTGGGTAGGTGACAAGACTAGTGAAAATAGCTACAAGTATCTGAAAATCCAAGATAAGATTGTCACTACTAAAGAAATGGATGAGTTCCGCAAGAAATTTGCTGATGAAAAAGCCAAATCCAATGCTGATTATCAGAAGAACTTAGACCGTCATATTCAAGACTAATCGAATCTCCTCTTTTGAGGAGATTTTTTATGTCGCGGTCTCCATGTAAGCACTTTAAAAAAGAGTTATTTTGATTTAAAAATGGTATAATGGGAGAACAATAGAAAGGAAGTATTTATGGATCAAAAAGAGAAACATTTTAGCCTATCTTGGTTTTTCAAGTGGTTTTTGGATAACAAGGCAATTACGGTATTTTTGGTAACCTTATTATTGGGACTGAATCTTTTTATTTTAAGTAAGATTAGTTTTCTATTTTCACCTGTTTTAGACTTTTTGGCAGTTGTGATGTTGCCAGTCATTCTATCTGGTTTACTATACTATTTATTAAATCCTATAGTTGATTGGATGGAGAAACACAAAATCAATCGTGTTATAGCGATTAGTATTGTCTTTGTCATCATCGCTCTCTTTATCATTTGGGGCTTGGCAGTAGCTATTCCAAATCTGCAACGTCAAGTTTTAACATTTGCAAGAAATGTACCAATCTACCTCGAAGATGCTGATCGAGTTATTGATGATTTGGTAACTAAGCGTTTACCAGATGATTTCAGACCTCAGTTAGAACAAGTTTTGACAAACTTCTCAAGTCAGGCTACAGTTTGGGCAAGTAAGGTTTCATCTCAAGCAGTCAACTGGGTGAGCGCCTTTATTAGCGGGGCTTCTCAAGTGATTGTTGCCTTGATTATCGTTCCTTTCATGCTCTTTTATCTCTTACGTGATGGAAAAGGACTACGTCACTATTTGACCCAATTCATGCCAACGAAATTGAAAGAACCTGTTGGACAAGTTCTATCAGATGTGAATCAGCAGTTGTCTAACTATGTTAGAGGGCAAGTAACAGTAGCTATTATTGTAGCGGTAATGTTTATGATTTTCTTCAAGATTATTGGTCTACGCTATGCAGTTACGTTGGGGGTTACTGCTGGTATTTTAAATCTGGTTCCTTATTTGGGTAGCTTCTTAGCCATGCTTCCTGCCCTAGTATTGGGCTTGATTGCTGGGCCAGTCATGCTTTTGAAAGTTGTGATTGTCTTTATCGTAGAACAAACTATTGAAGGTCGTTTTGTCTCTCCATTGATTTTGGGAAGTCAATTAAACATCCATCCCATTAATGTTCTCTTTGTTTTGTTAACTTCAGGATCCATGTTTGGTATCTGGGGAGTCTTGCTCGGTATTCCAGTTTATGCCTCTGCTAAGGTTGTCATTTCAGCGATTTTCGAATGGTATAAGATAGTTAGTGGCCTATATGAACTAGAGGGAGAGGAAGCTAAGAGTGAACAATAGTCAACAGATGTTACAGGCTTTGGAAGAGCAAGATTTAGTTAAGGCAGAGCACTATTTCGTTAAAGCTTTAGAAAATGATCCAAATGACCTTCTGTATGAGTTAGCTACTTATCTTGAAGGGATTGGTTTTTATCCTCAGGCCAAGGAAATTTACCTGAAAATCGTAGAGGACTTTCCAGAGGTTAATCTTAATCTAGCAGCTATTGCTAGCGAGGATGGTCAAATTGAGGAAGCCTTTGCCTATCTAGAGGAAATCCAAGCTGACAGCGACTGGTATGTTTCGGCTTTGGCTCTTAAAGCAGACCTCTACCAGCTGGAAGGTTTGACAGATGTGGCGCGTGAGAAATTATTGGAGGCATTGACTTACTCAGAAGATCCTCTCTTGATATTGGGATTAGCAGAGTTGGATAGTGAGTTGGAAAATTACCAAGAAGCTATTCAAGGCTATGCCCGGTTAGATAATCGCTCGATTTATGAGCAAACAGGCATTTCCACCTATCAACGAATTGGCTTTGCCTATGCTCAGTTAGGTAAATTTGAAACGGCTACTGAGTTTTTAGAAAAAGCCCTAGAGTTGGAATACGATGACCTAACAGCTTTTGAGTTGGCCAGTCTTTACTTTGACCAAGAAGAATACCAAAAAGCTGTCCTCTACTTTAAGCAGCTTGATACTATCTCACCTGACTTTGAGGGTTATGAGTATGGTTACAGTCAGGCTTTACATAAGGAACATCAAGTTGCAGAAGCCCTGCGTATTGCTAAGCAAGGCTTAGAGAAAAATCCCTTTGAAACTCGCCTTTTGCTAGCTGCTTCACAATTCTCTTATGAATTACATGATACAAATGGGGCAGAAGATTATCTCCTTACTGCAAAAGGAGATGCTGAGGATACAGAAGAAATCTTGCTTCGTTTAGCAACTATTTATCTGGAGCAGGAGCGTTATGAGGATATTCTAGACTTGCAGAGCGAGGAGCCAGAAAATCTTTTGACCAAGTGGATGATTGCTCGTTCCTATCAAGAGATGGACGATTTGGATACTGCCTACGAGCATTACCAAGGGTTGGTAGGAGATTTGAAGGATAATCCAGAGTTTCTGGAACACTATATCTATCTCTTGCGTGAATTAGGTTACTTTAAGGAAGCAAAAGTCAATGCTCAAACTTACTTAAAACTGGTTCCAGATGATGTTCAAATGCAAGAACTATTTGAGAGATTGTAAGAAATCATACATTACAGAAAACTGCAAGTTATTACGGCTCTTTGTCAACTGTAGTGGGTTGAAGAAAAGCTAAGATCGAGAAAGGACACATTTCGTCCTTTCTTTTTTGATATTGAGAGCGATAAAAATCCGTTTTTTGAAGTTTTCAAAGTTCCGAAAACCAAAGGCATTTCGCTTGATAAGTTTGATGAGATTATTGGTCGCTTCCAATTTGGCGTTGGAATAGGGTAGTTGAAGGGCGTTGACAATCTTTTCTTTATCCTTGAGGAAGGTTTTAAAGACAGTCTGAAAAAGAGGATGAACCTGCTTTAGATTGTCCTCAATAAGTCCGAAGAATTTGACAGGTTCCTTGTTCTGAAAGTGAAAAAGCAAGAGTTGCTAGAGATTGTAGTGGTGTTTCAAGTCTTCTGAATAGCTCAAAAGCTTGTCTAGAATTTCTTTATTTGTTAAGTGCATGCGAAAAGTAGGGCGATAAAAACGTTTATCACTGAGTTTACGACTATCCTGCTGTATGAGCTTCCAGTAGCGCTTGATGGCTTTGTATTCATGGGATTTTCGCTCAAATTGATTCATGATTTGGACACGAACACGACTCATAGCACGGCTTAAGTGTTGTACAATGTGAAATCGATCTAGAACGATTTTAGCACATGGGAAAAGCTGTTTAGCTAAGGCATAGTAGGGACTAAACATATCCATCGTAATGATTTTCACCTGACAACGAACGGCTCTATCGTAGCGCAGAAAGTGATTTCGTATGATAGCCTGTGTTCTGCCTTCAAGAACAGTGATGATGTTAAGATTATCAAAATCTTGTGCAATGAAACTCATCTTTCCCTTTGTAAAGGCATACTCGTCCCAGGACATAATCTCAGGAAGATGAGAAAAATCATGCTTAAAACGGAAGTCATTGAGTTTTCGAATGACAGTTGAAGTTGAAATGGAAAGCTGATGTGCAATATCGGTCATAGAAGTCTTTTCAATCAGCTTATGAGCAATTTTTTGGTTGATGATACGAGGGATTTGATGATTTTTCTTTACTAGAGGAGTCTCAGCGACCGCTATTTTCGAGCACTGGTAGCACTTAAAACGACGCTTTCTAAGGAGGATTCTAGTAGGCATACCAGTCGTTTCGAGGTAAGGAATTTTCGACGGTTTTTGGAAGTCATATTTCTTCATTTGACTTCCGCAATCAGGGCAAGATGGGGCCTCATAATCCAGTTTAGCGATGATTTCCTTGTGGGTATCTCTATTAACAACATCCATAATTTGGACATTAGGGTCTTTGATATCGAGCAGTTTTATGATAAAATGTAATGGTTTCATATGATTCTTTCTAATGAGTTGTTTCGTCGCTTTTCATTATAGATCTTATGGGACTTTTTTTCTACACAAAAATAGGCTCCATAATATCTACAGGGGATTTACCCACTACAAATATTATAGAGCCGTTATTACTAGAGGATAACTGCGGTTTTTTGTTTTAAAAAGTACCATTTTTAACTAATACTCAATGAAAATCAAAGAGCAAACTAGGAAACTAGCCACAGGCTGCTCAAAACACTGTTTTGAGGTTGTAGATAAGACTGACGAAGCAGTCACATATATACGGCAAGGCAACGTTGACATGGTTTGAAGAGATTTTCGAAGAGTATAATATATTCTCTTGAAAAAAGTTTCAACTAGGATTATAATATAAAATTATGAGTGATAGAGGAGGAAAATAATGCTTGATACGATAGCTTTACCGATTGAAGTCCGACATATTATTCTCATTTTATTGTCTTGTTTTTCTGGTTTTATCATTGGATATGAAAGAAAGTCTAAGCACAAGCAGGCTGGGAGAAAGACTCATATCTTGGTTGCCTTAACTGCAACTTTAATGATGATTTTATCAAAAGAAGCTTTTTTGGATACGCCTAATTATGATACTTCTAGGGTTGCGGCTCAAATTGTCAGTGGAATTAGTTTCATTGGTGGTGGTATTATTTTCATGAGGGATAAAAAAATCAGTGGGATTACCACAGCAGCCGGTATTTGGGCAACTGCAGGGATTGGGATGGCAATTGGTGCAGGATTTGCTTTTCTAGGCTTATTTTGCAGTCTGATTGTCGTCTCTGTTCAGAAAAGTAGCTCCAAATTTTTGAAAAGCGATACCCATTACCATATCAGAATGACTGGATTTGTTACCAATAAACCTTCCATAGATACCTTGAATATTCTCATTGAACAGAAGGGATTTTATAATCTAAATATTGATATGGACAGGAATGAAAGTGACTATAATCTCACAATTAGAGCTGATCACGATAAGTCCATTTCTTATAAAAATATGGCTGAGGTTTTATGGCAATGTGACGAGAATTTTTATATAAATCAGGTTAAGATTGTTTCATTAGAAGGATAGGGTTTTGTTTTCATAGCAAAACTCTTATTTTATTTATAGAATTTTTTTACAAAAAAACTTGGTTACTTCGTTTATTTATGCTATAATAGTATCTATTATTTTTAGGAGGTGCAGTATGTCTTATTTGTTTGAGATATTACCGAGTTTATTGAGCGGTGCAAGCATGACTTTGCAGGTTTTTGCACTGGTCTTGATTTTTTCTATTCCCTTGGGCGTTTTGATTGCCTTTGCCTTGCAAGTCCATTGGAAGCCCCTCCATCATCTGATTAACATTTATATCTGGATCATGCGAGGCACACCCTTGCTCTTGCAATTGATCTTTATCTATTATGTGCTCCCAAGTATTGGGATTCGTTTGGATCGTCTTCCTGCAGCTATCATTGCCTTTGTTTTGAATTATGCGGCTTACTTTGCTGAAATCTTCCGTGGGGGAATTGATACAATTCCCAAAGGCCAATACGAGGCTGCTAAGGTCTTGAAGTTTAATCCTTTTGATACAGTGCGCTATATTATTTTGCCTCAGGTAACCAAGATTGTTCTTCCTAGTGTATTTAATGAGGTTATGAGTTTGGTCAAGGATACTTCCCTAGTCTATGCTCTAGGTATTTCTGACCTTATCTTGGCTAGTCGAACAGCTGCCAACCGCGATGCTAGTCTGGTTCCTATGTTCTTGGCAGGAGCCATTTACTTGATTTTGATTGGTATTGTGACCATTCTTGCCAAAAAAGTTGAGAAGAAGTACAGTTACTATAGATAGGAGGCTGCCATGTTAGAATTACGAAATATCAATAAGGGGTTTGGTGAAAAGCAAATTTTGTCCAATTTCAGTCTAAAAATTCCTGAAAAGCAAATTCTGGCTATCGTTGGGCCTTCGGGTGGAGGTAAGACGACTCTCTTACGCATGCTTGCAGGTCTTGAAACCATTGATTCAGGGCAAATATTTTATAATGGAGAACCTTTAGAATTGGATGAATTGGAGAAGCGCAATCTACTGGGATTTGTATTCCAAGATTTTCAACTTTTCCCTCATTTATCAGTTCTAGACAATTTGACCTTATCTCCTGTGAAAACCATGGGAATGAAGCAGGATGAGGCTGAGCTGAAGGCGCGATGTCTTTTAGAACAGTTAGGACTTGCAGGGCACGCAGACGCCTATCCATTCTCACTATCTGGTGGGCAAAAGCAGCGGGTAGCCTTGGCGCGTGCTATGATGATTGACCCGGAAATCATAGGTTACGATGAACCAACTTCTGCCCTGGATCCAGAATTACGCTTGGAAGTGGAAAAACTAATCTTGCAAAATAGGGAACTTGGCGTGACCCAGATTGTGGTTACCCATGATTTGCAGTTTGCGGAAAATATCGCAGATCAGATTCTCAAGGTTGAGCCTAAGTAGGAGGTGCCAATGACTAATAAGAAAATTGCTTTAGTATTGGTTTCTCTCCTGACTCTCTTTTTAACAGCTTGTACTCAGAAGGCTAGTGATCCCAAGCAGGATAACTGGGATAAGTATCAAGAGCAAGGAAGTATAACCATTGGTTTTGACAATACCTTTGTACCCATGGGATTTGAAGAAAAGAATGGCCAATATACAGGCTTTGATATTGATTTGGCACAAGCTGTCTCAGAAAAATTAGGCTTTAAGGTTCAATTTCAGCCAATTGACTGGGATATGAAAGAGACGGAACTGCAAAATGGAACCATAGATGCCATCTGGAATGGCTATTCTGCCACTGATGAACGCCGAGAGAAGGTTTCCTTTAGCATTCCTTATATGGAAAATCAACAAGTTCTGGTTGCCAAGAAAAGCCAGCAGATTCATTCGGTAGAGGATATGAAGGATAAGACCTTGGGAGCCCAAGCCGGTTCCTCTGGTTATTTGGATTTTGCAGCCCAGCCAGATTTACTGAAAAATCGTGTAAAAGACCAGAAGGCTAATCAGTACCAGAGTTTCAATGAGGCCTTGATTGATTTGAAAAATGACCGGATTGATGCTTTGTTGATTGACCGAGTGTATGCTAATTACTATCTCCAGTCTGAAGGTATATTAAGTGACTACAATGTCTTTTCAGCAGGATTTGAAAGTGAATCCTTTGCAGTCGGAGTTAGACCAGCAGACAAGAGATTACTACAAGCTTTAAACCAAGCCTTTGTTCAACTGTACAAAGAAGGGAAGTTCCAAGAAATTAGCCAAAAATGGTTTGGAGAAGATGTAGCAACCAAAGAAGTGAAAAGTAGAGATTGAGTTTTCCTCAATCTCTTTTTGCATCGAAAAATCCCCTGACAAGAGCCAGAGGATAAGTGATTATTTCATTGTTGGGAAGAGCAATACGTCACGGATAGTAGTTGTATCAGTGAGAAGCATGCAGAGACGGTCGATACCAATTCCCAAACCACCTGTTGGTGGCATACCGTATTCAAGAGCTTCAATGTAGTCATAGTCGATGCCTGTCGCTTCATCATCACCAAGTTCTTTGGCTTTAGCTTGGGCTTCGAAACGGCTAAGCTGATCGATTGGGTCGTTGAGCTCAGTAAAGGCATTACCGTACTCCTTAGTCATGATGAAGAGCTCGAAACGGTCAGTAAAGCGTTCGTCCTCAGGATTCTTCTTAGCAAGTGGAGATACAGCTACTGGATGTCCATAGACAAAGGTTGGTTGGATCAAAGTTTCTTCAACAAACTCTTCAAAGAAGGCATTGATAATGTGACCAACTTCAGTGTAGTGTTTCTCAACTGGAACTTTCTTCTCAGCAGCGATAGCTTTGGCTTCCTCGAAAGTCATGTCTTGCCAGAAATCGACACCAGTAATTTCTTTGATAGCATCCACCATATGAACACGTTTAAATGGCTCGTTAATCTTGATTTCAGTACCTTGATAGTTAACTGGACCATCGCCTTTAATTGATTTAGCAGCGTGTTGGATAATGCCTTCCGTCAAGTCCATGATGTCTTGGAAGTCTGCATAAGCTTGGTAGACTTCGATAGAAGTGAACTCAGGGTTATGAGTGGCATCCATTCCTTCGTTACGGAAGATACGGCCAATTTCATAGACGCGTTCCATACCACCGACGATAAGGCGTTTCAAGTGAAGCTCAGTCGCGATACGAAGCACCATGTCAATGTTTTGGGCATTGTGGTGGGTGATAAATGGACGGGCTGCCGCACCACCAGCTTCGTTGTGAAGAACAGGTGTTTCCACTTCAAGGAAACCTTTTTGGTCAAGGTAACGACGGATTTCAGAGATGATTTTTGAACGAGTGACAAAGCGCTCAAAGCTTTCACGATTAGAAATCAAGTCAAGGTAACGTTTACGGTAAATTGTTTCAACGTCTGTCAAACCGTGGAATTTCTCAGGAAGTGGGCGAAGTGCTTTAGACAAGTGAGTGATGTGAGTAGCTTTGATAGAGAGTTCTCCCATATCTGTACGCATCACTTCACCTTCGACACCAAGGAAGTCACCAAGGTCTGCTTTTTTGAAGATTTCATAGTTTTCTTCACCGACAGCATCCTTACGAACGTAGATCTGGATTTGACCTTCGCGGTCTTGAAGGTGGGCAAAACCTACTTTACCTTTACCACGTTTGGTTACCAAGCGTCCTGCGATAGTAGCTGTTTCGTTTTTATCGTGTAATTGTTCTTTATCGAGGTCAGCATATTTATCTTTTAATTCTTGTGAATTTGCAGTACGTTCAAAACGTTTTCCGAAAGGATCAATTCCTTGTTCACGAAGCGCAGCCATTTTTTCACGGCGAACGATCTGCTGGTCATTTAGTTCTTCCATATGTTCTGTTGACATGGGATCCTCCTAGTTTTACTCAAAATTGAATACGATGAGTCATTTTTTGCGATACTCCCATTTTATCATAAATAGCCAAGAAATTCACGGATAATCTTTAAAAACTAAAAAGAACTTGACGCTAAAATCAAGTTCTGTTATTGATAGGAAGTATCATTCCAAGTATCGAGAGTAAATGTTTCAAAATCATGGGTTTCTAGAATGGTTAGGCTGGCATTTGCTAGACCGCCATCTTTACGAAGAAGTGGTTCTTTATAACCTAGAAGAGTACGAAGACTGGCAGTAAGATTAGCACCGTGACCGACAATTAGAATACGCTCAGCTGGACTATCTTTTAATGATTTGATAAATTGGATGGTCCGTTGCGTGGTGCTATAGAGGGATTCGGCTCCAAACATTTGAGTGTCAAATTGAGCAAGATTAGATCGGAAAGCTTTGATTTGTTGCGGGTAAATAGATTCCAAGGTTGCAATTTTTAAACCTTCCAACTTCCCCAGCTGCCATTCACGGAGATTAGGAACACTTTCTAAAGGACAGGGCGTTTTGAGTTGACTTTGGATAATCTCGGCAGATTTGACCGCTCGAGGTAAATCACTTGAATAAATCTGATCAAAAGGAATTTCCTTGAGATATTGGCCAAGTTTTTTGAGGGTGTCAATGGATTCAGGAAGTAGGGGAGAATCTCCACTAGCACCTTGAAAGCGCCCTTCTTGGTTCCAGACGGTGCGGCCATGGCGGACAAAGTAGAGTTTCATTACTTTCTGTCCTCCAAGATATCTGCAAAGTCGGCCTTTACAAAGCTGGCCAAGTCTTGTGGCGCGACGATAATGCTGTGACCAACTTCTCCAGCAGAGACAATCATTTGATCCAAGTCTAGGGCGATTTTATCGATAAAAATGGGGTAATTGTGTTTCTGACGAATACCGACAGGATTATTGGCTCCGTGAATGTAGCCAGTTGTTTTTTCTAAGTCCTTTTGTGGAATCATGCTCACTTTTTTATTGCCAGAAATTTTAGCTAGTTTCTTTTCAGACAAGTGTTGAGTGATAGGTACAATTCCGATAATCGGTCCTGTCTTGTCTCCCAAAAGAGCCAAGGTTTTGAAAATCTGATCTCGTTCATAACCTTGCGGAAGTTCTCCTTCCAGGGCATTGATTTGAATCCCCTGATGTGGGATACCTGCTTTAGACAGAATTTGTTCTACCAATGTTTTTTTGATTTTAACTTTTTTTGCCATTATTTATACTTATCCTCCAATTGACTCATCCAAATACCAAGCCAGATTCCTAGTGCAAAGAAGAAGGCGATGATGACATAACCGACAAGTGAAAGACCGGTGTATTGGATACTTTCAGCGTTTCCTGCATTTGGAATCAAAATCAAAAGGGTACTTGATAGGACGATACCGATGATGAAATGATAGACGCGTGAGTGATAGTTGTTTAAGGCATAATCCATCAATTTTGAAAAAATGATGAGAGTTGCACCTGCTCCGATTCCAATCGGAAAGAAGGTTCCCAAGAGGTCAAAGGTTTTAAAACCAGTCAACATAGGAGCATAGAGTCCCAAAATCAAAAGTAGATTTGATGGACTGAGGCCAGGAACTAATACGCCAAGAGCCAGCAGTGCACCAGCTAGGACGAAATTAAGAAAGCTGGCACTTAAGGTTCCAACAACAAAATTTAAGGCATAGAGTCCTAATCCAGAAATGATAAAGGTTGTCCAGAACCAAGCTAAATCAATCTTGTCTCGGTCAGATTCTCGAGTTGATTCTTTGAGAAGGCTGGGAACTGTACCAATGATGGCACCCGCAAAGCTCCATAAGACAAAGACCTGATAATTTTCAAGCAGGTATTCAATCGGGTAGGAAAATAAGCCGATTCCCAGAAGCATACCGATGGCAACTGGAATAAAGTACAAAACATTTTCTTTAAAGTCTTTAAAGGGATGGGCCAGAAAACCAATCATTCGTTCATAAATTCCTAAGATTGCTGCTAGAACCCCTCCGGAAATTCCCGGTAGAATAAATCCAAGAGCAATGACAATCCCTTTAATAACACGTGCTAACCATGAGAGCATATTTTTCCTCCAACTATTTCTATTTCAAAAAATCCTTACTATATTGTATCACAATCAAACACAAAAAGAAAAAGCAAATGCTAAACAAATGCTTTTAAGGTTTTAAAAAGAGTTTTCTAAAGGTTTCTTCTTTGTTTTTTAAGGAAGAGATAACGTTGATATCCAAATCGTGGTCAAAGCCAGCAATTTTTCCTTTAGACGTGTACTGGTGAATGTCGTAATCTAAATCAGTTTTAGGAGTAGCTTCGTAAAATCCTGAGTCAGAACCATAGGAAGGAATCCAAACAGAGGTAAACTTGTCTGTATCAATACTGTGTTCTTCCATGAAGTAAACCCCAACGTAGATGCCGATATTTTTTGCACCCAGTGATTCTAGTTTTGCTCGAAAGGCTTCAACACCTTCGTTCATATTAGACATGGTTTTTTCTTCCACGTCTAGCCAATAGTAACTTGGACTGTATGGAGAAGAGGCGTTATAGAATACCTCAGCAGCTTTTTCCATCTCCTGGACATTTTTTCCGGCTACATAGGCATAGACACCAACTGGGACATTTCTTTTTTGAAACTCAGTGATATGGGTTTTAAAGGCCTTATCAACACCATTAACATAGGAAGCATCGTTCTCTTTGGATGTTTGAGCACCACTATGGACGCGAACAATAGCTCCAGAAATGTTTTGGGAGAGAGTATCGTAATTAATTTCCTCAGGACGTTGCCAACCAGAAACATCAATTACCGGTTTATCTATATTATGTAGCGCTTGCGTTTCTACTTGCGCGATATTTGACTTTGTTTTTACAGGATGGTCCTCAAAACGAGGGCGATTCAGGATTAAAATGAAAATCATAATCCCAAAAAAACCAAACAAAATAAGCGGATTTATTTTCTTTCTCATATCTCATAATTTTACCTTAAAAATGAGAAAAAATCAAAAAAAATACTCAAAAAATGGGTTAATAAAGGACTTTAGAGCATTTTTTCATTCAAGAGCGCGGAATGATTTGAAATATGGTATAATAAAAGGGAATTTCTAGAGAAAAGAGAAGATTATGTCAAATTATGCCATTATTTTAGCAGCGGGTAAAGGGACTCGCATGAAATCTGATTTGCCAAAAGTGTTGCACAAGGTTGCGGGTATTTCTATGTTGGAACATGTTTTCCGTAGTGTGGGAGCTATCCAACCTGAAAAGACAGTAACAGTTGTAGGACACAAGGCGGAATTGGTTGAGCGGGTCTTGGCTGGGCAGACAGAATTTGTGACTCAATCTGAACAGTTAGGAACTGGCCATGCAGTTATGATGACAGAGCCTATCCTAGAATGTTTGTCAGGTCACACCTTGGTCATCGCAGGAGATACTCCTTTAATCACAGGTGAAAGCTTGAAAAACTTGATTGATTTCCACATCAATCATAAAAATGTGGCGACTATCTTGACTGCTGAAACTGATAATCCGTTTGGCTATGGACGAATTGTTCGTAATGACAATGCTGAGGTTCTTCGTATTGTTGAGCAAAAGGATGCTACAGATTTTGAAAAACAAATCAAGGAAATTAATACCGGAACTTACGTCTTTGACAACGAGCGTTTGTTTGAGGCTTTGAAAAATATCAATACCAACAATGCTCAAGGCGAATACTATATTACAGATGTCATTGGCATTTTCCGTGAAGCTGGTGAAAAAGTTGGCGCTTATACTTTGAAAGATTTTGATGAAAGTCTTGGGGTAAATGACCGTGTGGCTCTTGCGACTGCTGAGTCGGTTATGCGTCGCCGCATCAATCACCAACACATGGTCAATGGTGTTAGCTTTGTCAATCCAGAAGCAACTTATATCGATATTGATGTTGAGATTGCTCCTGAAGTTCAAATCGAAGCCAATGTTACCTTGAAGGGGCAAACGAAAATTGGTGCTGAGACTGTTTTGACAAATGGTACTTATGTAGTGGATAGCACTATCGGAGCAGGAGCTGTTATTACCAACTCTATGATTGAAGAAAGTAGCGTTGCTGACGGAGTGACAGTCGGTCCGTATGCCCACATTCGTCCAGGTTCAAGTCTGGGTGCCCAAGTTCATATTGGAAACTTTGTTGAGGTGAAAGGTTCTTCAATCGGTGAGAATACCAAGGCTGGTCATTTGACTTATATTGGAAACTGTGAAGTGGGTAGCAAGGTTAATTTCGGTGCAGGAACCATTACAGTCAACTATGACGGTAAAAACAAATACAAAACAGTCATTGGTAACAATGTCTTTGTTGGTTCAAATTCAACCATTATTGCCCCAGTTGAGTTGGGTGACAATTCTCTTGTTGGTGCTGGTTCAACTATTACTAAAGATGTTCCAGCAGATGCTATTGCTATTGGTCGTGGTCGTCAGGTCAATAAAGACGAATATGCAACACGTCTTCCTCACCATCCTAATAATCAGTAGGAGCTTATCATGGAATTTGAAGAAAAAACGCTTAGCCGAAAAGAAATCTATCAAGGACCAATATTTAAACTGGTCCAAGATCAGGTTGAATTACCAGAAGGCAAAGGAGTTGCCCAACGGGATTTGATTTTCCACAATGGGGCTGTCTGTGTTTTAGCTGTAACGGATGAACAAAAACTCATCTTGGTCAAGCAGTACCGCAAAGCCATCGAGGCTGTCTCTTACGAAATTCCAGCCGGAAAGTTGGAAGTAGGAGAAAATACAGACCCTGTCGCAGCAGCCCTTCGTGAATTAGAGGAAGAAACAGCCTATACAGGGAAATTAGAACTCTTGTACGATTTTTACTCAGCCATTGGCTTTTGTAATGAAAAGTTAAAACTATACCTAGCAAGCGATTTGACGAAAGTGGAAAATCCGCGTCCGCAGGATGAAGATGAAACCTTAGAAGTGCTTGAAGTGAACTTAGAAGAAGCCAAGGAATTAATCCAATCAGGTCATATCTGTGATGCCAAGACAATTATGGCTGTTCAGTATTGGGAATTGCACAAAAAATAGAGGAGGTCAGTATGGGTAAACCTTTATTAACGGATGAAATGATTGAAAGAGCTAATAGAGGCGAAAAGATTTCAGGTCCTCCTTTGCTAGATGATGAGGAGACAAAAATTTTACCAACCTCTTCTTCCCGTTTTGGTTATGCCAATCCTAAGGATCATGGTTTTAGCCAAGAAACCTTGAAGATTCAGGTCGAACCGTCTATTCATAAAAGCCGTCGCATTGAAAATACCAAGAGAAATGTCTTCAATTCTAAGTTGAATAAAATTTTATTTGCAGTCATCTTTCTTTTGATTTTGCTTGTCTTAGCAATGAAACTTTTGTAATAGAAAAGGAATTGAAATGAAAATAGGAATTATTGCGGCTATGCCTGAAGAACTGGCGTATCTGGTCCAGCATTTAGACAATGCCCAGGAGCAAGTTGTTTTGGGGAATACCTATCATACAGGCACCATTGCCTCTCATGAAGTCGTTCTTGTAGAAAGTGGAATTGGTAAGGTCATGTCTGCTATGAGTGTGGCGATTTTGGCTGATCATTTCCAAGTGGATGCTCTAATTAATACGGGATCAGCTGGGGCCGTCGCAGAAGGTATTGCTGTTGGGGATGTCGTGATTTCTGACAAATTAGCCTATCATGATGTGGATGTCACAGCTTTTGGTTATGCTTATGGACAAATGGCGCAACAACCGCTTTATTTCGAATCAGATAAAACCTTTGTTGCTAAAATTCAAGAGAGTCTATCTCAATTGGACCAGAACTGGCATCTTGGTTTGATTGCTACAGGAGATAGTTTTGTTGCAGGAAATGACAAGATAGAAGTGATTAAGTCCCATTTCCCAGAAGTTTTAGCTGTTGAGATGGAGGGGGCAGCTATTGCTCAGGCAGCGCATGCTCTTAATCTTCCAGTCTTAGTCATCCGAGCTATGAGTGACAATGCCAACCATGAAGCAAACATCTCTTTTGATGAGTTTATTATCGAAGCTGGGCGTCGCTCTGCCCAAGTCTTATTAGCCTTTTTGAAGGCCTTAAATTAAGCGAAAATTTGACAGTTTTTCTAGCTTATGATAAGATTTAAGTAAAGAAAAGCTAGAAAACGTTTCAGAGGATATTATGAGTATTGAAATGACCGTCAGTGAGATTGCAGAGGTTTTAGGATTATCTCGCCAAGCAATCAATAACCGTGTCAAAGAATTACCAGAAGAAGACACAGATAAAAATGACAAAGGGGTAACAGTCGTTACCAGAAGTGGCTTGATTAAGCTAGAAGAAATCTATAAAAAAACGATTTTTGAAGATGAGCCTGTCAGTGAAGATGTCAAGCAGCGTGAACTGATGGAGATTCTGATTGATGAGAAGAATGCAGAAATTCTTCGTCTCTATGAACAATTAAAAGCCAAGGATCGTCAGTTATCAGAAAAAGACGAGCAGATGCGTATCAAAGACCGTCAGATTGCTGAGAAAGACAAACAACTCGATCAGCAGCAACAATTGACCCTTCAAGCTATGAAGGATCAAGAAAATCTCAAGCTAGAGCTGGACCAAGCAAAAGAAGAAGTCCAATCAACTAAGAAAGGCTTTTTTGCTCGTTTATTTGGAGGATAATCAAGGAGCTGTTTAGGTTAAATGCTAACCTGATGGCTTCTTTTATTTCTAATCTAAATAGTATAGTTGCTCAAGTAATACTCAATGAAAATCAAAGAGCAAACTAGGAAGCTAGCCGCAGGCTGTACTTTAGTACGGCAAAGCGAAGCTGACGCGGTTTGAAGAGATTTTCGAAGAGTATAAAATAACAGTATAGGAGAGGTAGAAAATGGAACGATTAGAAGATTACATTGCTTTTGACTTAGAATTTAATCAGCATGAAGGACAAATACACTTGATTCAAGTATCGGCAGTGCGTTTTAGAGATGGTCAGGAAATCGATGCCTATGATTCCTATGTCCATACTAGTGTGCCTCTAAAGAATTTTATTAATGGATTGACGGGGATTACAGCTGAGACCTTAAAAGATGCTCCCCCAGTGGAGGAAGTTATAAAAGAATTCCAAGAGTTTGTGGGTTCTTTGCCGATGATAGGCTACAATGCTGTTAAAAGTGATTTACCTATTTTAGAGGACCATGGTTTAGACTACAGCCAGCAGTACAAGGTGGATCTGTATGATGAAGCTTTTGAACGTCGGAGTTCAGATTTACATGGTATTGCCAATCTCAAATTGCAAACTGTTGCCTCGTTTCTTGGATTTCAAGGTCAGTCCCATAATAGCTTAGAGGATGCTCGTATGACAGCGCGTGTTTACGAGTCCTTTCTAGAGTCAGACAAGGCTAGAGAATTGTTAGGGGCAGAAAGTAGTCTTTCAAACAATCCTTTTGGAGGCTTGGACTTGTCTCAATTATTTAACTAGGAGTGCCTATGAAACCTGAAAAACCTAAAAATCTGGGTTTTAAGCAGATATACTTTAATCTAGATAAAATACTTTTTCTATTTTTCTTGACTTTTATGATGATTGAGTTTGTCTGGTTACCAGCAAATTCTTGGATTGCTGGACTTTTGCTCCGTCAGACAGGCTATCTCTTTCTATCTTACAACAATATTTTTGCCATTATAAAAGGTTCTCCCTTTGTTAGTCTTGCTTTATTTATTCTGGTAATCGTTAATTTACTGATCGCCTATTACCAGATAGGACTTCTCTTTATCGGAGCCCGGCACCTACTCTATCATGAAAAGAGAACTTTGCTGGAGTACAGTCGTAAGGTCTTTCGACAAAGTTTCTTGTTTATGAAGCAAGCGACACTTTCCAAGATAGCCTTTATCTTCTTTTATATCATGATGCTCTTTCCATTGATTCGAAAGATTTTAAAGATTTATTACCTCAATAAAATCGTCATTCCGGACTTTATCGTTGATTATGTGGAAGACAAGTATTGGCTAGTAGGTATAGTGGTTACTATTCTTGCTTTACTTCTATTTTACATTTCAGTGCGCTTGATGTTTGCCCTACCTCAGCTTTTATTTGAGAAGAAAACAGTCAAAGAAGCAGTCAGATACAGTCTAGAGAAGACAAGAAAGCACTCTTGGTTTTATATTTGGAACTTGCTTTGGATTGTCGTCAAAACCTACATATTTTTCATTCTTTTATTGATCCCAATCTTGACAAGTCAGGCACTGATGGATGGTTTGACCCATAAGGAATCTCTTGTGATGGGAATTATTAACTTTGTCTTGATTAAGAATTTCCACTATATGGCCTTGACTTACTTTCTCATTAAGTTTGTTTCCTTCTTAACAGGAGAAGAATTAGAAATCACACCAAGGAGAAAGAAAGACCACTGGATGAGATGGGGAGTGATGGGATGTGCTGCTATCTTTTTCGCTCTTGAGGGTTATGTTTATTTAGAAGCTCCAGTTGCTAACAAACCTTTGATTATCTCTCACAGGGGAGTATCTAATAAGAATGGTGTGCAAAATACCGTCCAATCACTAGAAAAAACCGCTCAGTTATCTCCAGACTTCGTTGAGACGGATGTTCAGGAAACAAAAGATGGCCAGTTTGTCATGATGCATGATGCCAATATCAAGAATTTGACAGGAGTTAATGCCAAACCTCAGGATTTAACCTTGGAGGAATTGACCAAACTCGATATTTCAGAAAATGGTTATCATAGCAAGGTGTCTAGTTTTGATGACTATCTCAATAAAGCCAATGAATTACATCAAAAACTCCTTATTGAAATTAAAACTAGTCGAAAAGATAGCCCAGATATGATGAAACGCTTTATGGAAAAATATGGAACTGTTCTTAAGCAGAATGGTCACCAAATGCAATCCTTGGACTACCATGTGATTGACCAGGTTTTAGCCTACGATACTCAAATTCCAGTCTTTTTAATCCTACCTTATAATAGTATTTTTCCAAGAACCAAGGCCACAGGTTATACTATGGAGTATTCAACCTTGGATGAAAATTTTGTCAACAAGCTTTGGAATACCGATCAAAAATTGTACGTGTGGACCATCAATAGTTCAGAGTCCTTTGATAAATCTGTTCATTTGGGTGCAGACGGCATGATAACGGATGACTTGGAAATGATTCAAGATCAGGTTACCATTGCCCAAGAAGACCCAGAGTATACGGATTTACTGTTCAAACAGGCCATGGAATTCTTTAATTTTTAGTAAGCAAAAAGAGGAACAGTTGTTCCTCCCATGATAGGCAAGTATTCTCTTGAATGCTTGTTTTTCTTATGCTTAGAATGGCAATTTTCCAGCGAAAGCACCTAATTTTTTCTTGGTAGTTTCATCGATTTGTTCAAGAGCAGAGTTGATGGCTTGAACAGTCATATCAGAAAGAGTTTCAAGATCTTCAGGGTCAACGACAGCTGGATTGAAGTCAATGCTGACAACTTTTTTGTCACCTGTTAAGGTAGCTTGAACAAGGTCTTGAGCAGATTTGCCAACAAATTGCATAGCAGCAAGTTCTGCTTGACTTTGTTCCATTTGTTTTTGAAGTTTTTGTGCTTGGCGCATCATGTTTTGCATGTTCATCATGGTGATTTATAGTTTCCTTTTATCTTATTTTCTTTTTTATTTTATCAATTTTAACGTTAAAAGTCTAATCTTTTTCTGAGTGAATTCATCAAGTATCGATAGAAATGTAGATAGAATAAAAATATAGGATAGATATTCTAAGAGCATAAGAATATTTATCCTATATGTGTTTATGAAAAGTTGCTAGATATTTTATGAGCTAGTTTAAGAGTTTACTAACACTATTCTACTTTGTAGAAAAATCCCTCAGTACTGCCATTGATGAGTTGGTGTCCAAACCATAAGCGGTCTTGTGTAATATCAGACGAGTCAGTATAGCCATTATCTGAAGAAGAGGTGACAGACATGGTTATAGGGATTCCTGCTGGTAAAAAGGCAATAGCTGCACCACCAGCACCACCAGCTTTAGGAAGTAAACTTGCTTTAAGATAGCGGTCGGTTTCTTTAGCATATTCAATTGAAACTTTGGAATGATCACTTACCAAGCCATTTTTATCGAAAGTAAATTCAATACCTGTACCATTCCTCCAAGTTCCTATGACACTAGAAAAATCTCCATTTTGAATTGCAGAAATATCCATTCCTTTACTTTCTGATGGAAGGCTTGTTTCTCCATTTATGAGGCTTGTGACAGATTTCCAAGAGAAAGACCTTATGTCAAGGGAAGGTGGTTTTGTCCCCAGTCCCTCTTCTGTATCTGATTCGCTAACTAACTCTAACTGTGTTCTATCCTGATTCAACTTGTATAGTTTAAGTTGGATTTGATTAGTAGATACTCGGGTAGATAATTGGAAATAGCCGTTTTCTAAAGGATTAAAATGAACGCGTTCTCCAATAAAGTCCAGATTATTTTCTGCATTGGTCAGTCGAATAACTTCACCATTTTTAAGAGTTCGAATATCTAATAAATCGTAATAGTTAGAATACGTTTTTAGAGCAATCAAAAGTTCGTCCGTACCGTCTTGGTCTAAATCATACAAGCTATACTGTAATCCATAATATTCGTTAGGATAAGTATTTTTTAAGTTTGCTTTTGAATTGACCTCTGTATGTGAAGCTGGTGAACCATCTAATACTTTGGCATATTCTTTAAGGACAGTATTGTATAGGGTGTAGTCAGTTTTCTTCTCTTCCGATGTGGAAGTAGATGAACTGCTACTAGAAGTAGTTACTTCAGAACTTGCTGAGGGAGTGTTTTCACTCTGATGTTGGCAAGCTGTTAGAAGAGAGATAGTTAAAATACTGGCACTGAATAGAAATAATAATTTTTTCATGTATTTAATCTTGCAATTCTAAACCTTGGGCATCTTGGTGCCATTTGCTACCAGTTTTGGAAGTTAAAACTTGAATAGTAATTATAATATTCCAAATAGCATTTGCTAGTAAAACAACTGGCATTAAAATAGGAATGATAGCTAGCAGAGTTATTCCGATACGCTTGTATCCTTGTTTAGAATTTCCGATGTAAAAATCGTAGCCACCGAGTGCTCCTAAAAATAAGGCAAATAGGGTTGCGGCCAGTTTAGATTTATCACTCACTCCATTTGAATGTTGACTAGAGGTAGCTGGAGATGCGTTATCTATTTTTGAAACAATATACTCATCACCGTTTTGATAAAATTCTACGTAATCACCTACTTGTGGTTCAAAACCAAAACTTTTTCTTGAAATTGCAGTAAATTGGCCATTATCACCTTTTCCAACATAAACTGTTTCAGCTTCAATTTTTATAACTTTGTTCATATAATTATCTCCTTAATTTATTTCTATTTTATGTTATACCCACTCACCGTTGTAATTGACACGGTAGCCATCAGGTGTTGTCGTATTGATTGCCAATGCACCAGAGTTATAAGCATAGTACCATTTTCCAGATACCTTCATCCAGCCAGTTTTCATAGCGCCTGAGTCTTGAAGATAGTACCAGTTACCGTTATCTTTGACCCAACCAGTCTTCATAGCACCTGAACCGTCGAGATAGTACCAGCTACCGTCTTTTGCCCAGCCTGTTTGCATCCAACCAGAATAGTCAAAGCGATACCAAACACCATTGATTTTTTCCCAGCCATTAGTTTTGTAAGAGCCGTCGGCATGTTTATACCACCAGCGAGAACCAGATTGTAGCCAACTACCTGAGATATTAGAATTTGAACCTGATTGAGTTGTTGCGTTAGTATTTGAATTTGTCGAAGGATTTCCGATAGTTACCTCTTTTCTAACTTTAAAGACACGTTTTCTTGTATCAGTTAAGTCATCGTAAGGCGAACCAGCTTCTCCATACATCTCTAAAATATATGTTCCATCTGGGAATTGTTCTGAGACAAAAACATCACCTTTAAATTGATTGCTATAAAATAAAGGTTGCAAAAATTGATCACTAACATCTTCAGTTAAGCCACTAAAAATGACAGCATCGTGACTTTGGTACACAATTTTTCCGGTCGCTTTATCAATCAAAGTAATATTTCCCTTAGCAGCCTTATCACCTCCGTGTGGTAGTGGCTCTGAAAGTTTTCCTTCGAAGCTAAGTCCAAAATAATCAATTTCAACTTTTGTAATTGTTGCGTCTATTTGTTTTTCAGTACTCGTATTCTCGCTAGCTGATACTTGATTAGCTGTGATGACTCCAGTGCCAAGAAGTGATAGAGCTGATATAGTTGCAAGTGTGAATTTTTTAGTTTGTTTGTGCATTCATTTAATACTCCCTATTTTTATTTGTTGTAAAGTAATCAGTTTGTCCTAAAATCTAGACTTTTTTGGACAAACTTGATAGAATGGTAGTGTAATAATAATCGGTCAAAATACTGGATTTTAGAACCTTTTTTCTAACGAAAATGGTTCTAAAATAAAGTGTATTTCCTGTCCAAAAAATCCTAGGTTTTTTGACAGGAACTATGAATTTTTTATCCAATTATGAAAGGTGCTTTTTGATACTCCTAAGATGTCTGCACCTTCTCGTAATGTTATTTCTTTTTTCGTATATTGAGCTATTACATCAGGAAGATTATCCGGGGCAAGCAATTTTGGTCTACCGAATTTTTTCCCTTTTTTCTTTGCTTCTCGTATTCCTTCCATTTGTCTTTGTTTGATTTGTTCTCTTTCAAACTGTGCCACATAAGATAGAACTTGCAAAACGATGTCAGATATTAGTTTTCCTGTGATATTGTCATCGCTATTCTTTGTGTTTAATAAGGGGAAATCTAAAACAGTTATATTTACTTTCTTTTTCTTAGTAATTGATTGCCATTGTTCTAAAATTTCATCATAGTTTCTTCCCAATCTATCAATTGATTTAATAACTAATTCATCATTCTCCTTCAAGGTAGTTAATAATTTTTGATATTCTATTCTGTCAAAATCCTTTCCTGAAACATAATCAATAAAAATATTTTCTTTTGCTAATTTATTTTCTACCAAGGCTGAAAATTGTCTATCGATATTTTGTTCTCTTGTAGATACTCGAACATAACCGTAACGCATAAGGCTACCACCTATCTTTTTATCTCTATTTTAGACGAAAAGAAAACTACCGCCCATAATGAGTGGTAGTTTGGTGTACTCTTTGCTACTGTATTTTTTTGCCAAGATTTTGCCTTGGATGCGTGAATAGAAGTGTTGGATAAAAAATCTTAAGGGCTTAAAATCCTTTTAAACCAACCTTTTTGATGTTTACAAAAATTAAAAACAGTATGTTCAATTTTTGCATGTTCATTATGGTGATTTTCAGTTTCCTTTTATCTTATTTTCTTTTTTATTTTATCAATTTTGGGGTTAAAAGTCTAATCTTTTTCAGAGTGAATCTAAGAATTGTGCTTAGCAGTGGAAAATAAAAGTAGACTTCCTGCGAAACAAAATATGATACAATAAAACTATGAATTATGAAGTAAGTAAACAATTTTTGGCATTCACGAAAGCAACTTAATCCGTCGGAGTCAATGGGTTGAAGCAACTCTTATTCAAACTGGCTTTACGATTTCAAAAACTCATCTTAGTGCTGAGGATACGGTGATTGTGGATGCAACAGAGCTAAAAATCAATCGTCCTAAAAAATCAACTAGCGAATTATTCTGGTAAAAAGAAATGTCATGCTATGAAGGCTCAGGCGATTGTCACAAGCCAAGGGAGAATTGTTTCTTTGGATATTGCAGTGAACTATTGCCACTATATGAAGTTATTCAAAATGAGTCGCAGAAATATCGGACAAGCTGGTAAAATCTTGGCAGACAGTGGTTATCAAGGGATCATGAAGATGTATTCACAAGCGTAAATTCCGAGGAAATCAAGCAAACTTAAGCCACTAACTCTTGAAGATAAATCCTATAATCATGTGCTATCTAAAGAGAGAATCAAGGTTGAGAATATTTTGGTCAAAGTAAAAACGTTTAAAATGTTTTCAACAACCTAACGAAATCGACGTAAACGATTTGGATTACGAATGAATTTGATTGCTGGAATTATCAACTGTGAACTAGAATTCTAGTTTCGCAGGAAGTCTAATAAAAAAACTTTGTACTCTAGCAACCATTGTGTGGCTATCGAGATTGCAAAGTTTTTTTTGAGGTTGGAACATGAAAACAGCAGTTGATTTGAAGAAACAAAAAAGAACAGCCGAAGCTGTCTTTTTATCATTATTTGAGACCGTATTTTTTGTTGAAACGATCCACGCGTCCATCTGCTTGAGTGAACTTTTGACGTCCAGTGTAGAATGGGTGTGAGTCTGATGAAATTTCCACACGGATCAATGGGTAAGTTTCGCCTTCGAACTCAACTGTTTCGTTAGAGCGTTTTGCTGAACCGCTAAGGAATTGGTAACCAGTAGTTGTGTCCATGAAGACAACTGGGCGATATTCTGGATGGATATCTTTTTTCATTTTGCAATATTTCCTTTCTGCCATGGTCTCTTTGCGAGCCATAGATTGTTACCATACTAGTCTATCAGATTCTAAAAAGTTTGGCAAGTATTTTATCAGTTTTTAAGCAAGTTTTTTAACTTTTGGTAGATGATTTCGTTTTCTTCTAAACTATAGGAATTAGCACCGCTTGCTAGAGGGTGGCCTCCACCATCATGTTCTTTGGCAATTTCATTGATAGGATGGATTTTACTGCGTAAGCGAACACGGTAGTGGCCATCAGCCTGCTCTACAAAAATTCCCCAGAGACTCACACTGTCAATGCGTCCAGGAGCTCCCACAATAGCCGCAGTTTCAGCATCGGTAACATTGTATTGTTTCAAGACTTCTTGACTCAGGATAACGCGCGCTGCACCATTTTCATCCACTTCCAGATGGTCGTAGATGTAGCCTTGAAGTTTTGCAATTTTGTAGCTCATAGTGTCCATTTTGCGGGTGAGAGCCGCAAAGTCAAAGTTATGTTCTCTCAAATAAGCAGCAAGGCGAAGAGTCCGTGCAGTCGTAGAAGGATAAAGGAAGCGACCTGTATCACCAACAATTCCTGCAAAGAGCAACTCAGCAGCGCGATCTGACAAGGCCAGTTGAGTTGTTTCTGCAAATAAGGTAATCATCTCGCTAGCGCTGCTTGAACTAGTATCCACCCAATATAGGTCACCATATACATCATCATTTGGATGGTGGTCAATCTTAATGAGAAAATCACCTTGACTATAGCGTTTATCATCGATACGAGCAGTATTCGCCGTATCACAGACGATGACAAGGGCACCTCGGTAGGCACTATCTTCAACAAGATCCATTTCAGCCATCCAAGTAAGAGTTGGTTCATCAAAACCAACGGCCTTGATGGTTTTTTCTGGGAAATGATGTTTGAGAAGAGCTTTCAATCCCACCTGACTTCCCAAGGCATCAGGGTCTGGTTTCATATGACGGTGAATGATAATCGTGTCGTATTCTTTAATTTTTTCTAAAATTTGATGGTAAATGTCCATAAATAACCTCAATTCTTTCTCATTTCATTGTAGCACAAGAATTTTTATTTTTAAAATGAAAAAGATGTGATATAATGGAGAAAGATAAATTGAGGAGGACGATATGGCATTAGCAAAAATTGTATTTGCCAGTATGACCGGTAATACCGAAGAAATTGCAGATATTGTAGCAGACAAATTACGTGACTTGGGCTTGGATGTCGATGTTGATGAATGTACAACTGTTGACGCTTCAGACTTCTTGGAAGCAGACATCGCTATCGTTGCGACCTATACTTATGGTGATGGTGAATTGCCAGATGAGATGATGGACTTCTACGAAGACCTAGCAGATCTCAACTTGAATGGCAAAATCTACGGAGTGGTCGGCTCAGGAGATACCTTCTACGATGAATTCTGTAAGGCTGTCGATGACTTTGACCGTGTTTTTGTAGCGACAGGAGCAGAAAAAGGTTCAGAGTGTGTCAAAGTTGATCTCTCTGCTGAGGAAGAAGACATTGAACGCTTGGAACAATTCGCAGAAGAATTGGCTGCTAAAGTAGGATAAGCATAAACGTGCACTGATGGAATCAATCAGTGCATTTTTCTTATCGAGAGTTGGGATTTTACTAGCCTATTTGGTGGCTTTTTGATACAATAATTCAAATAAAGGAGGAGACTGTATGGATTTAGATATTATTCGTCAAGAAATTGATCAAATCGACGACCAAATTGTCAAACTGTTAGAAGCACGTATGCACTTAGTTGAAGGGGTTGTTGCTTATAAGAAGGCTTCAGGGAAACCGATTTTAGATACCAAGAGAGAAGCTGTTATTTTTGAAAAGGTTAGGAGTCGTGTAGGAGACAAGCGCTATCAGGAGACTATTGTAGCGACTTTTTCGGACATACTCAAACGTTCGCGTGATTATCAGGATCAAAACATCAAATGAAAAAAGAACAATTTTATTCACTAGGAATTTTTCTAGCTGCCATGGTGGGAGGATTGGTTCGCTACCTGGTTTCTACTTGGTTACCAGCCAGTCCAGACTTTCCTTGGGGGACTCTCTTTGTCAACTATCTGGGAATTTTCTGCCTGGTTTATCTTGTCAAGGGTTATCTGGTTTATAAGGGTACTAGTAAGGGATTGGTTTTAGCGCTAGGGACGGGTTTTTGCGGAGGTTTAACAACCTTTTCTAGTCTCATGCTTGATGCTGTGAAACTGCTTGATACAGGGCGTTATCTTAGTTTAGTCCTGTATTTGCTTTTGAGCATCGGTGGCGGACTGCTTTTAGCTTACTATTTAGGGAGGAAAAAATGGTAATCGTCTATCTTGCAATTGCTTGTGGTTTCGGAGCTTTAGTGCGCTATTTCTTTTCCCGCTATAATCAAGCATCTAAATTGCCCCTCGGAACGCTCATAGCCAATCTTTTAGGTTGTTTTTTAATTGGATTATTCTACAATCATGTGGAGTCTAAGGAAGTCTATGCTATTCTAGCAACAGGATTTTGTGGTGGTTTAACGACTTTTTCGACCTTTAATGATGAACTCCAAAGACTGTTAAGTGATAAGAAGGTATTTTATTCTTATTTATCTTTGACCTACCTAGGTGGTTTGATTGCGATTTTTTTAGGAATTCTGCTATAAATTTCTTTACTTTTTTGTGGAAATTTGGTAAACTGTATCTTGTGTGTAATGGACGCACAAAAATACAGTTTATCCGCTGAGGAAGGTTCCTCAAGATTGACAAAGATAGGAGAATAAAATGAATCCATTAATCCAAAGCTTGACTGAAGGTCAACTTCGTACTGATATCCCATCATTCCGTCCTGGTGACACTGTTCGTGTACACGCGAAAGTTGTCGAAGGTAACCGTGAACGTATCCAGATTTTTGAAGGTGTTGTTATCGCACGTAAAGGTGCTGGCATCTCAGAAAACTACACAGTTCGTAAAATCTCTAACGGTGTAGGTGTTGAGCGTATCTTCCCAATCCACACTCCACGTGTTGAAAAAATCGAAGTTGTACGTTACGGTAAAGTACGTCGTGCGAAATTGTACTACTTGCGTGCTCTTCAAGGTAAAGCGGCTCGTATCAAAGAAATCCGTCGTTAATTCGACTAAAAAACTCTGCTTCTTCAGCAGAGTTTTTATCTAGCTCCCTTAGTTCAATGGATATAACAACTCCCTCCTAAGGAGTAGTTGCTGGTTCGATTCCGGCAGGGGGCATTAATTAGACATTAAAAACCGCTCAACTGAGCGGTTTTCGGCTATTCATACCCTTTTACAGTACCCATGTATGGATGGCATGGGCAACGCCAGATTCGTCATTTGTTTTGGTGATGTATTTGGCGATTTTTTTGATTTCTGGATTTCCGTTTTCCATGACAACAGGGTTACCAACGACTTCTAGCATGGCGCGGTCATTTTCTTCGTCACCGATAGCCATGGTTTCATCTTTGGTCAATCCGAGTTTTTCAGCTAAGTGAGTGATGGCTGAACCTTTGTCCACATTCTTTTTAAGGAGTTCGAGGTAGAAAGGAGCAGATTTGTTGATGGAGTAGCGTTCGTAAAATTCTGCTGGGATTTTTTCAATAGCAGCATCGAGTATTTCTGGCTCATCGATGAACATACATTTGACGATTTCCTTGTTAGCCATTTCTTCAGGTGTGCGGTAGAAGATGGGCATGCTGACGAGGGTTGATTCGTGCACTGTATATTTTCCGATATTGCGATTTGCAGTGTAGATTCCATCCTTGGTAATGGCGTGCATGTGAACACCAAGCTTACGACTGAGAAATTCCATATCCAGATAGTCCTCATAAGTCAAGGATTCGCTGATAATCTCATGTCCTGTAGCGGTTTCTTGGACAAGGGCACCATTGAAAGTCACAACATAGTCACCCTCGTCTCTCAACTGCAAGTCGTCGAGAAGTTTGGCAACACCTGCGATAGGGCGGCCAGTTGCAATCACGACTTTGACACCAGCTTCTTTGGCATCTTGGATGGCAGAAAAGACTTCAGGAGTGATTTCCTTTTGGCTGTTGACTAGGGTTCCGTCAATATCGACGGCAATTAGTTTAATACTCATAAAATTCCTCTTCTAGTTTTTATTTGGGGTAAAATGATCGTTCTCAATCAAGTGTAAAAATTGCTGGGTAATGCTTGCGAAGATGCTGTTTTGGTCCAACATTTCTTTTGGAAAATAAAAGCGATTATCTCCGTGTCGACTGCCAGCAAGAGATTGGACGATAGGAGACAGGCTAGAGAGTTCGGCTAGTTCTCCATTTTTTTGTAAAATCTCAATCTGTGTTCGTGGATTTTCAGATTCGGGACGATAGATATCATAAGGGAGGTCGAAGTTCTTATGAATAGCAGTGTAGTAGTCCGGATCAAAGCCGATATCCTCAACTAATTTTCTCATGCTGGCGAGTTGGTCTTGATCCTCTTGTGAAAAGGTAATGGATTTAAAGACCTTGCGGTTGACAAAACGTTGCGACAAGTCTGCGAGAATCTTATCAGGACTGGTCATCCAGAGTTGGAAATAGGTATTCATGACACCATCATCTAGAGCCAGATAGTCAGATAAGGTCACATTTTTTTCAAAGAAAGGCAGGAGATGTGGAGAAGTTCGGGCAAAGAAGTCCTTGTCTTCAGGATAGAGTTCCTTGGCGCGCTTTAGAAGATTCTGTAGGAGAACTTCCATGGCGCGTGTTGCAGGGTGGAAATAAACCTGCATGTACATCTGGTAGCGACTGAGGACGTAGTCTTCGATGGCGTGCATGCCATTGCGCTGAAAGGCGATACCATTTGCGACAGGACGAATGACTCGGAGGATCCGAGTTAGGTCAAATTCCCCATAAGATGCTCCTGTAAAATAGGAGTCGCGCAAGAGATAGTCCATGCGGTCCGCATCAATCTGACTGGAAATGAGTTGCACGACCTGCTTGTTAGGGTAGGTATGGTCTATGACACTGGCTACCTTTTCTGGAAAATCTGGCGCTACTTGTAGTAGGACTTGGTGAATCTCCGTTTCAGGACTTTGGATAATCTCCTGAGTAATAGCTTCGTGGTCTGTATCAAAGAGATGTTCAAAAGTATGGGAGTAGGCACCATGTCCGAGGTCATGAAGGAGTGCAGCGGTCATGGTCAAGAGAGACTCAGCAGGATTCCATTCTTCAGGATATTTTTCTTCAAAAATCTCTGTGATACGTCGTGCAATTTCATAGACTCCTAGACAGTGAGAGAAGCGACTGTGTTCTCCACCGTGGAAGGTATAACTGGAAGTTCCCAGTTGCTTGATTCGACGCAAACGCTGAAATTCTTTTGTATTAATCAAGTCATAGATGATTTGATTATTGACATGGATGTAGTTGTGAACTGGGTCACGGAATACTTTTTCGTTCATATGACCATTATAGCAAAATCCTGCTCTTTTTGGTAAAATAGTAGGACAAGAGACAAGAAAGAGGACTTGATGTGAAGATTCGGATGCGAAATAGGATTCAGTTTGATGAGCAGTTGGAAGTGATTGACCAACTCTATGATGTGGAAGTGCATGAAAAAGGAGATTATAGCTACCTGCTTTTCTATAATGAGGAAAAGGAAAAAGTGGTTATTAAATTTCATGGTCAAGAACTGGTGATGAGCCGATTTTCTAATCCCAAGACCATTATGCGCTTTTTAAAGGATAGTGATAGTTTAGCCTATATTCCCACACCTACGGGCATGCAGGAGTTTATCATCCAAACGAGCCATTATCAAGTTGATGGGCAAAAGATTGAACTAGATTATCAACTACAAAATCAAGAGGGACATCCCTTTGCCAGCTATCAATTGGAAATTACTTGGTGCTAGTCTCTTGTTTTTTTCAAATTTTTGCTAGCTATCTTCTCGGATTAGCCTGCTAATGTGGTAGATTAGGCTAATTTTTGGTATAATAAAAGTTATGGAAATCGAAAAAACCAATCGTATGAATGCGCTCTTTGAATTTTATGCGGCGCTTTTGACAGATAAGCAAATGAATTATATAGAGCTCTACTATGCTGATGATTACAGCCTTGCTGAGATTGCCGAGGAGTTTGGTGTTAGTCGTCAGGCTGTCTATGACAATATCAAGCGGACAGAAAAGATTCTGGAAGATTATGAGATGAAATTGCACATGTACTCGGACTACATTGTCCGCAGTCAAATTTTTGACCAGATTTTGGAGCGCTATCCCAAGGATGACTTTCTGCAGGAGCAGATAGAAATTTTAACAAGCATTGATAATAGAGAATAAGAGGAAGAAAAATGGCATTTGAAAGTTTAACAGAACGTTTGCAGAACGTCTTTAAAAATCTACGTAAAAAAGGAAAAATCTCTGAATCTGATGTCCAAGAGGCAACCAAAGAAATTCGCTTGGCCTTGCTTGAGGCCGACGTTGCTTTGCCTGTTGTAAAGGACTTTATCAAGAAAGTTCGTGAGCGTGCAGTCGGACATGAAGTTATTGATACACTTAATCCTGCGCAACAGATTATCAAAATCGTTGATGAGGAATTGACAGCTGTTTTAGGTTCTGATACGGCAGAGATTATCAAGTCTCCTAAAATTCCGACAATTATCATGATGGTCGGTTTGCAGGGGGCTGGTAAAACAACTTTTGCAGGTAAATTGGCCAACAAACTCAAGAAAGAAGAAAATGCCCGTCCTTTGATGATTGCGGCGGATATTTACCGTCCTGCGGCTATTGACCAGTTGAAAACTCTGGGTCAACAAATCGATGTGCCTGTTTTTGCACTTGGAACAGAACTACCAGCTGTTGAGATTGTTCGTCAAGGTTTGGAACAAGCCCAAGCCAATCACAACGATTATGTCTTGATTGATACGGCAGGTCGTTTGCAGATTGATGAGCTTTTGATGAATGAACTTCGTGACGTAAAAGCATTGGCTCAACCAAACGAAATTCTCCTCGTGGTTGATGCTATGATTGGTCAAGAAGCGGCCAATGTTGCGCGTGAGTTTAATGCTCAGTTGGAAGTGACTGGGGTTATCCTTACCAAGATTGATGGAGATACTCGTGGTGGTGCGGCTCTATCTGTTCGTCACATTACCGGAAAACCAATCAAGTTCACTGGTACAGGTGAAAAGATTACGGACATTGAGACCTTCCACCCAGACCGCATGTCTAGCCGTATCCTTGGCATGGGGGATATGCTCACTCTGATTGAGAAAGCTTCTCAGGAATACGATGAGCAAAAAGCCCTTGAAATGGCTGAGAAGATGCGTGAAAACACCTTTGATTTCAATGATTTCATTGATCAGTTGGATCAGGTGCAAAACATGGGACCAATGGAAGACTTGCTCAAGATGATTCCAGGTATGGCTAACAATCCAGCCCTTCAAAACATGAAGGTGGATGAGCGTCAGATTGCGCGAAAACGTGCCATTGTGTCCTCCATGACACCTGAAGAACGTGAAAACCCAGATTTGTTAAATCCAAGCCGTCGCCGTCGTATCGCAGCTGGTTCTGGAAATACCTTTGTCGAAGTCAATAAATTTATCAAGGACTTTAACCAGGCTAAACAGCTCATGCAAGGTGTCATGTCTGGAGATATGAACAAAATGATGAAGCAAATGGGAATCAATCCAAACAACCTTCCTAAAAATATGCCAAATATGGGAGGAATGGATATGTCTGCCCTTGAAGGAATGATGGGACAAGGCGGTATGCCTGACCTGTCAGCTCTCGGAGGAGCAGGAATGCCAGATATGAGCCAAATGTTTGGTGGCGGACTCAAAGGTAAAATCGGTGAATTTGCTATGAAACAGTCCATGAAACGCATGGCGAATAAAATGAAGAAAGCAAAGAAGAAACGCAAGTAAGATAAGGGAAGGCCGCAGGGCTTTCCTTTTTTAGAAAGAAGAAAAATGAGCACTTCAGTAGTTGGAAATGCTCGTTTTTTGATGTATTTAGACTCTTAATCTTTATTTTCGTATGGTAAGATCAAGTTCAAGATGATTCCTGTCATAGCTGATAGGGCAGTTCCTGAAAGGGTAACTGGACCAAGTTTAAGGATAGCTCCTCCAAGCCCAAGGACTAACATAGCACTTGCGATGATTAGGTTACGCATTTGAGCGAAATCAACACGTTCTTTGATCAAGACTTTCAAACCGTTGCTGGCGATAACTCCGTAGAGAAGGATTGACATACCACCAAGTACAGCATTTGGAATGGTTGAAATCAAGGCAGTGAATTTACCAAGGAAGCTAAGGGCAATCGCGATGAAGGCAGCGTTACGGATAACTGAGACAGAAGCGATACGAGTCATACCGATAACCCCTGTATTTTCTCCGTAAGTTGTATTGGCTGGTCCACCAAGGAAGGCAGAAACAGAAGTTGCGATACCGTCACCAAGAAGAGTACGGTGAAGACCTGGTTCTTTCAAGAATTGACGGCCACAGATTTGACCCAAAACAGTATGGTCTCCGATATGTTCAGAAATTGTTACGATAGCGATTGGCAAGATAGCGATGGTTTCTGGACCAAAGTAAAGATTGTATTCTTTAAAGGCACCACCTGTGCTAAATGGCAAGTAGAAACCAGGAATCTCGAACCAGTTGGCTTTAAGAACTGGTGTAAAGTCAACCAAGCCAAGTGTTAGTGCGAAGAGGTAACCACCGATAATGGCAAAGAGGAATGGAATGATTCGTAGGAAGCCTTTTCCTTTTGTATTGATAAAGGCAGCAATCAAGAAAGTAACAACTGCTACAAGAGCATTTTTCCAATTCCCGTCAGCTACAAGACCAGCATTGGTAACAGCTGAACCTGCAAGTCCCAGACCGATAACGATAATCATAGGTCCGATGATGATTGGTGGCAAGAGTTTATCAATCCATTTTGTACCTGCAAAACGAACACCTGCAGCCACAAGGACATAGACCAAACCAGTCAAGATAACTCCTGTTTGAGCAGCAGATACATCACCACCCATTTCTTTCATAGCCAGTGACATTGCTGTGATAAAGGCAAAAGAAGAACCTAGATAAACTGGAACTTTAAATCCAGTTGAAATCATATAGATGAGTGTCCCGACACCTGAAGCAAAAAGGGCAACAGATACAGGCATTCCCAAAATCAAGGGTACCAAGATGGTCGCACCGAACATGGCGAAAACGTGTTGGAAACTAAGGAGAATTCCTTTTCCAGCCGAAGGACGTTGGTCAACGTCTAGTAACAAATCAACAGTTGATTCTTGTTTCATATAAACCTCACTTTTGGGCATCAAAAAAGAGCCCATTATTTTACAGCAATAGGCCCTCAGAGTAAGACTTCTCTAAAATCTAGACTTTAAAGAGTTTCAAGTATTTCTGCGTCTTCGTCACCTCACGGGATGACATTAAAAACCTTTGCTTGTGATAGTATAGCAAAAATTACAAACTTTGTAAATATTTTTATTTTAAAAAGATTAAAGCGGGCGTTTATTGGGCATGCCAGCCTTTCTTGGATATTTATTTGGTGTTTCTTTTTTCTTTTCTACCACTGTGATGTAGCGCGGATCTCCATTAGGTAGAGCGTAGCTGAGATTGTCTTCGACCTTACTAAAAAGGAGGTTGAGGGCATTCTTAGCTTCTAATAATTCCTCAGGCGCATTGCTGGCCTTGAGTGCCAATAGTTTTCCGCCAACTTTAAGGTAGGGAATAGTTAATTCAGATAGGACTTGCATACGGGCAACCGCACGAGCTGTTACAAAATCATATTGAGCACGGAAGTTTTTGTCTTGGGCCAAGTCTTCGGCACGTCCATGGTAGAAATGAACACCGTCCAAATCCAGTTCTTGAGCCAAGAGTTGGAGGAAGTTGATGCGCTTATTGAGCGAATCAATGATAGTCACATCAAGCTGAGGATAGAGAATTTTCATCGGCAGACTAGGAAATCCTGCCCCAGCACCGATGTCAAGAAGTTTGATAGTTTCATTGGGAATCAAGCCTTGCAGAATAGGTGCAATCGAATCGTAAAAATGTTTGAGATAAACTTCTTCCTTGTCTGTAATAGCTGTTAGATTAATCTTTTCATTCCACTCGACCAAGAGCTCAAAATAGCGTTCAAATTGTTTTTTTTGCTGGTCCGAAAGTGGAAGATATTGCTCGGAAAGCAAGTTGTAAAGTGTTTCTGGTTTCATAGTTATTTCCTTCTTTAGTATCATCTTATTTTACCATAATCATTAAAAATTTGATATACTGGTACTAATCTAAAAGTAGAAAGGACTTATATAATGACTTGGATTATTCTTGGAGTTATCGCTCTTATTGTTATTTTTGTAATTGTTAGCTATAACGGTTTGGTTAAGAATCGTATGCAAACAAAGGAGGCCTGGAGCCAAATTGATGTTCAGTTGAAACGTCGAAATGACCTTTTGCCAAACTTGATTGAAACTGTAAAAGGTTATGCCAAATATGAAGGTTCTACCCTTGAAAAGGTGGCAGAACTACGTAACCAAGTGGCGGCAGCGACTTCACCATCAGAAGCTATGAAAGCTAGTGATGCCCTTACTCGTCAAGTTTCAGGTATTTTTGCAGTTGCAGAAAGCTATCCAGATTTGAAAGCTAGTGCCAACTTTGTTAAATTGCAAGAGGAGTTGACAAACACAGAAAATAAAATTTCTTACTCTCGTCAACTCTACAACAGTGTTGTCAGCAACTATAATGTAAAATTAGAAACTTTCCCAAGTAATATCATCGCTGGAATGTTTGGATTTAAAGCAGCAGATTTCCTTCAAACACCAGAAGAGGAAAAGGCAGTTCCTAAAGTTGATTTTAGCGGTTTAGGTGACTAAGATGTTGTTTGATCAAATTGCAAGCAATAAACGAAAAACATGGATTTTGTTGCTGGTATTTTTCCTACTCTTAGCTCTTGTTGGCTATGCAGTTGGTTACCTCTTTATGCGATCTGGGCTTGGTGGTTTGGTTATCGCACTGATTATCGGCTTTATCTATGCCTTGTCTATGATTTTTCAATCGACAGAGATTGTCATGTCCATGAATGGAGCGCGTGAGGTGGATGAGCAAACGGCACCAGACCTCTACCATGTAGTAGAAGATATGGCTATGGTCGCTCAGATTCCTATGCCTCGTGTTTTCATCATTGATGATCCAGCCTTAAATGCCTTTGCGACAGGTTCTAACCCTCAAAATGCGGCGGTTGCTGCGACTTCAGGTCTCCTAGCTATCATGAATCGTGAAGAACTAGAAGCTGTTATGGGACATGAAGTCAGTCATATTCGTAATTACGATATCCGCATTTCGACTATTGCTGTTGCCCTGGCCAGTGCTATCACTATGCTTTCTAGTATGGCAGGTCGTATGATGTGGTGGGGTGGTGCAGGTCGCAGACGAAGTGACGATGACCGAGATGGAAATGGCTTAGAAATCATTATGCTAGTGCTCTCCCTACTTGCAATTGTGCTGGCACCTCTCGCTGCAACCTTGGTGCAACTAGCTATTTCTCGTCAGAGGGAATTTCTAGCTGATGCTTCCAGTGTCGAGTTGACTCGCAATCCTCAAGGGATGATTAATGCTCTACGTAAGTTGGATAATAGTAAACCGATGAGTCGCCCTGTCGATGATGCCAGCAGTGCACTTTATATCAATGATCCTAAGAAAGGTGGAGGGTTCCAAAAACTCTTTTATACCCACCCACCTATCTCAGAACGGATCGAACGTTTAAAACATATGTGAAATGAAGGCTGGGAAAAAGTCTTTAAAATCTTAAAAACGCATAATATCAGGTGTGCAAAAAACTTGATATTATGCGTTTTATTATGGGAAGATTTACTTCCTTTTCTCCTAAAATTGTGTTTTTGCCCCACCTATCTGCTATGTTGCAAATTTATAAATTGTCTAATTAACTACATCCAAACCGTGTTCTGTCAAGCGATAGATAGTCGAACAGACCTCTTTTAAGAAACGACGGTCATGCGAAACAGTGATGATACCGCCTGGATAGGTTGCAAAGAGTTTTCTAATTTGGGGTTGAGAAGTGGGAGAAAAGTTTCGTGTGGGTTCATCTAGCAGGAGAAAGTTTGGTTTGCGCAAGACTAAATCCAAAAGCAGGAGTTTACCCTGTTGTCCGCCAGATAAGGAGCGAATTTGATGCTGCATTTCTGGATAACTGAAATTGAGACTGGCTAAGTGAGATTGGATTTTCTGTAGTTCCTCTTTTTCCCCAGTTTTGCGGAGATAGGCTAGTGGTGATAAATCCAATTGCAGTTTTTTGTGGTAATCTTGTGGCATAAAACCAAGCGAAATTTCTCTTTTGGCGCTAAGCAGTTGTTGAAACTTGGCTAACAGAGTCGATTTTCCAATACCATTTGGGCCGATAATACCGATTTTTTCTTGGCCACGGACAGTTAGTCGTAGTTCTTGAACCAAAACTCGGTCGCCAATGGACAAATTTTCTTTTTCCAGTTGGATTAAAACTTTAGAAGCAGGTAATGGTTGGATGTCTGAGAAGAAAAGTTTGATTTCTTCCTCTTCAAGTGGCTTTTGGATCATGGACTGAGCTGTCTTTTCAAAGCGTTTTTCTTGAGAGAGAACATTTTTCATCTTTTTAGCCAATAGGCGACCGGCAGTACTATCTTTAGTAGCTCGAAGGGCAGTTTCTACATTTTGCTTGACGCGCCGATGCTTTTCCATGGTTTTGTTATAGGCTCTTTGGTCGTTAGCAGCCTGCTGACTTTGTTTGATAAAATTAGCCTTTCTCTGGTCGCTATAGCTATCATAGTCTAAATGCTCTACTAGTGTTTCTGCTTCTTTACGGTGCTTGACCAGTCGCAAGTGGACAATAGTATCAGCCGTTTCAGAAAGAAAGTCTTCATCATGGGAAATGAAAATAACAGTTTGCCTAATCTTTCGAATCTGACTTTTTAGCCAATCAACTGTCTCAAGGTCTAGGTCATTTGAAGGTTCATCTAAAAATAGAATCTCAAAGGGTTTGGCTAACTCATGGATGAGCTGAATTTTCAAAGCTTCGCCACCCGAGAGGCTCCCGATCTCTTGGTCACTAGCAAAGCGATCGCTATCAAAATGCAATTCCTCAGCTAAACGATAGAGGACACTGTAGTCTAAATCAATAGAATCTAAAAAGAAGTAGTCGTGTAGAGTTTTCTTTTTCAGCTTCTCGGGAAGTTTTTGAGGAATATAGGCCAGTGACTGATAGTCAGACTGGATGTCTCCCTTGATAGTGAAATCAGACAAAGTTTCCCCCATTAAAGTTTTAAGTAAGGTTGATTTGCCATTTCCTTCCTCTCCAATAATAGCTACTTTTTCCCCGTCTTGGATGGTCATGTTTAAGTCTGAGACAAGATCTCGTAAATCTTTGTTTTGTGTGATGGTCAGATGATTGATTTTTATCATATTGTTGCCCTTTCTAGAATGTCGATAGTGCATAACAAAAAGCTCTACTTTATCTAGTAGAGCCAAAGTTTATGTCAAAAAACTCTATTAATACTCTTCGAAAATCTCTTCAAACCACGTCAGCGTCGCCTTACCGTAGATATATGTAACTGACTTCGTCAGTCTTATCTACAACCTCAAAGCAGTGCTTTGAGCAACCTGCGACTAGCTTCCTAGTTTGCTCTTTGATTTTCATTGAGTATAAAATGCCAGAAAAAGAGCATAAAAGAGTACACAAAAAGAGACAAAAACAAGATCTACTAAATAAAGGTTCTTTATTTGATAGACTTAGTTGTTCATGTCTCCCTTACCTCCGAGTATTAGTATCTCTATACTATACCTTTCAGGATATTTTGTCAACAGAAAACTGACAATTCTAATCTCTAAAATCCGAAAACAGGTCCATAAAGAGTTAGTACGTGTTTGACATGCTCGTAATGGAACTTGTCATAGTTGCGCCAAGCGGTACGTGCTTGATCGTTTAGTTTTAGGCTACCAAGGCCTATCAGAAGACTGGTACGTTGGTAAAATTTCTCAAGGTCGATTAAAATACTGTTGTTCAACTTTTCCGCTTTTTTGAGCTCTTTTATAGTAGTGTTTAGCAGCTCTTGTAGTCGAGTATCATCTGCAGTACCCTGTTTGCAGCTTTGGAAACTTTTATTTAACTCGGATAGGAGTTGGGTTGCATTAGTAATGAGTTCTTTGTCTTCCATATGAGCATCCTCCTTGCTCTGATGTATTATTGCCTATAGTATAGCACTAAAAAACAAAAATGTCATAGTAAATATGTTAAAAAATCGAGTTTTAATTACAAAGTTTGCCGTGCTGATTTGTAGCCTTTTCATGGTATAATCAAGAGAGTAAATCTTTATGGAGGAAGTATGAAATTAAATATTCAAGAAATTCGTAAGCAGTCTGAAGGCTTGCATTTTGAACAAATGTTAGACCTAGCCGCCGACCTACGTGCACGTAATCAAGAAATTTTAGATGTAAAAGATATCCTTGCAGTTGGAAAAGTACAGTACGAAGACCGTATGTATTTCTTAGACTATCAGTTGTCTTATACCATTGTCCTTGCTTCAAGTCGTAGTATGGAGCCAGTTGAGTTAGTTGAATCTTATCCAGTAACGGAAGTTTTCATGGAAGGCGCAACTAACCAACTAGATCAGGAAGTTTTAGACGATGATTTGGTCTTGCCTATCGAAAATGGAGAACTTGATCTTGCTGAGAGCGTGTCAGACAATATCCTACTAAATATTCCTATTAAGGTCTTGACGGCTGAAGAAGAAGCTGGTCAAGGATTTGTTTCAGGAAATGACTGGCAAATCATGACAGAGGAAGAATACCAAGCTCAACAAGCAGTTAAGAAAGAAGAAAACAGTCCTTTTGCTGGCTTACAAGGACTATTTGACGGAGACGAATAATGGTCTTGTCAAAAAAACGAGCACGAAAAGTGCTGGAAGAAATAATTGCTCTGTTTCCAGATGCCAAGCCCAGTCTTGATTTTACCAATCATTTTGAACTACTAGTTGCGGTCATGTTGTCAGCTCAGACAACGGATGCAGCGGTAAATAAGGCTACACCAGGTCTCTTTGCTGCCTTTCCAACGCCACAAGCCATGTCTGTAGCGACAGAGAGTGAGATTGCTTCACACATTTCTCGCCTGGGACTGTATCGGAATAAGGCTAAATTCCTTAAAAAATGTGCCCAACAGTTACTAGATGATTTTGATGGCCAAGTTCCTCAAACACGTGAGGAATTGGAAAGTCTTGCAGGAGTTGGTCGCAAGACAGCCAATGTTGTCATGAGTGTGGGCTTTGGGATTCCAGCCTTTGCAGTGGATACTCATGTGGAGCGTATCTGCAAACACCACGATATTGTCAAAAAATCAGCGACACCGCTTGAGGTGGAAAAGCGGGTCATGGATATCTTGCCACCGGAGCAGTGGTTAGCTGCCCATCAGGCCATGATTTATTTTGGAAGAGCCATTTGCCATCCTAAAAATCCAGAGTGTGACCAGTACCCACAGTTATATGACTTTAGCAATTTATAAGCAATTTATAAGATGGGGTTTCAAAAGTTTTTGCTTGATTTTAAGCATGCTTTGTGCTATAGTATTTGATAACTAAATATTCCTTTAAACCTGTCCCGTGAGGCAGGCAAGGAGAACGATTAAGTAGTAGGGTGAAGTCTATACTGTTTGCAGTAGGGCTCGCTTGGCTATACATTTCAAGTCTCCTTGTTTAAGGAGACTTTTCTTTTTGGAGGTTTGTCATGAAGGCAAAAGAAGTTGTAGACGAATTGACCGTCAAACGAGCGATTACGCGTATTACTTATGAGATTATCGAACGCAACAAAGATTTGAATAAAATCGTCTTGGCTGGTATTAAAACGCGTGGTGTCTTTATCGCCCACCGAATCCAAGAACGTTTGGAGCAACTAGAAAATCTTTCAGTTCCTGTTGTGGAATTGGATACCAAACCTTTCCGTGACGATGTTAAAAGTGGAGAAGATACTTCTTTAGTTTCTGTTGATGTGACAGACCGTGAAGTTATCTTGGTGGACGATGTACTTTATACAGGCCGTACCATCCGCGCTGCTATTGATAATATTGTCGGTCATGGTCGTCCTGCGCGCGTGAGTTTAGCAGTTCTAGTTGATCGTGGACATAGAGAATTGCCAATCCGTCCAGATTACGTTGGAAAAAATATCCCAACTAGTCGTTCTGAAGAAATCATCGTAGAGATGGCAGAACTTGATGGCCAAGACAGAGTTCTGATTACTGAAGAAGCTTAGAAAGCTAAAGGAGTAGCCATGTCAGAAAATCAACAAGCATTGAACCATGTGGTGTCCATGGAAGATCTCACTGTCGATCAAGTGATGAAATTGATCAAGCGAGGAATTGAGTTTAAAAACGGAGCTCAGCTTCCTTATGAAGACCATCCGATTGTTTCCAATCTTTTCTTTGAGGATTCTACACGGACGCATAAGTCCTTTGAAGTGGCAGAGATTAAATTGGGATTGGAACGACTTGACTTTGATGTGAAGACTAGTTCGGTCAATAAGGGTGAAACACTTTATGATACTATCCTGACCCTATCTGCACTAGGAGTGGATGTCTGTGTGATTCGCCACCCAGAGGTTGACTACTACAGAGAGTTGATTGCTAGTCCGACGATTACGACTTCCATTATCAATGGTGGAGATGGTTCGGGACAACACCCTAGCCAAAGCTTGCTGGATTTGATGACTATTTATGAGGAATTTGGTCACTTTGAGGGGCTCAAGGTTGCGATTGCAGGTGACTTGGACCACTCACGCGTTGCCAAATCTAATATGCAGATTTTGAAACGCTTGGGAGCTGAACTTTACTTTGCTGGACCTGAGGAATGGAGAAGTCAAGAGTTTGCAGACTATGGGCAGTTTGTAACTATTGATGAAATCATTGATCAGGTGGATGTCATGATGTTTCTCCGTGTGCAACATGAACGCCATGATAGTGGTGCAGTCTTTTCAAAAGAAGACTACCATGCCCAACATGGCTTGACTAAAGAACGTTATGACCGTTTGAAAGAAACAGCAATCCTTATGCACCCAGCTCCAGTCAATCGTGATGTAGAAATCGCAGACCACTTGGTTGAAGCACCAAAATCAAGGATTGTCCAACAAATGACCAATGGTGTCTTTGTTCGAATGGCAATCTTAGAATCCGTACTGGCGAGTAGAAACGCCAACTAAAACACAAGACGTTAAAAGACGCCAGTGAGCGTCCACGAGAGGTGAAAATATGACAAAAAGACTTCTAGTATTAGAAGATGGCACAGTATTTGAAGGCAAGGCCTTCGGAGCAGATATTGATGTAACAGGCGAAATCGTCTTTAATACAGGGATGACCGGCTATCAAGAATCCATCACAGACCAGTCTTATAATGGACAAATCTTGACCTTTACTTATCCTTTGGTAGGAAATTATGGAATTAACCGTGATGATTACGAATCCATTATTCCAACTTGTAAGGGAGTTGTTGTTTTTGAAGAAGCGCGTCGAGCTAGCAACTGGCGAAATCAAATGACGCTGGATGAATTTTTGAAAGCCAAGAAAATTCCAGGTATTTCAGGAATTGATACGCGTGCTCTTACCAAGATTATCCGTAAGCATGGTACTATGCGTGCAACCTTGACCCATGTTGGGGACAGTATGGACCATGTGACGGATCAGCTCCAAGCAACAGTTTTGCCGACAGACAATATCAAGCAGGTTTCTACTAAAACTTCATATCCAGCTCCAGGAGTTGGTTTGAGTGTAGTGCTAGTGGATTTTGGTCTCAAGCACTCAATCCTACGTGAACTTTCTAAACGCAACTGTAACGTGACGGTTGTTCCTTATTCGACAACGGCTGAAGAAATTCTCCATCTCAACCCTGACGGAGTTATGTTGTCAAATGGTCCAGGTAACCCAGAAGATGTTCCACAGGCACTGGATATGATTCGCGGTGTGCAAGGAAAAATTCCAATCTTTGGTATTTGTATGGGGCACCAACTCTTTGCAATGGCAAACGGTGCTAAGACCTACAAGATGAAATTTGGTCACCGTGGATTTAACCACGCTGTACGTGAAATCGCAACAGGACGAGTAGACTTTACTAGCCAGAACCATGGTTATGCAGTTAGCCGTGAGGACTTGCCAGAACACTTGATTATTACCCACGAAGAAATCAATGACAAGTCAGTTGAAGGTGTGCGTCACAGATACCAACCTGCTTTCTCTGTTCAATACCACCCAGACGCAGCCCCTGGTCCACACGACGCAAGCTACCTATTCGACGAGTTTATCGAGATGATGGAAGCTTTTAAACAATCAAACTAAGAACGAGTAAAAGCTCGTCGAAGAATTTATTTAATGGCAACCTGAGAGTTGCCGAATAGAAAGGAGAAGATACATTGTTCGCGGAAGTGAACACGCCCTAAGAACTGTGTGAAAAAGATAAACATCGTCTTGACGCTGAAGGTGTCTGCACCGAGTTTCCTATTTTCACTGTGTTCTTTACGGGCTTTGTATCATAAACTATGCCTAAACGTACTGATATTCAAAAAATTATGGTGATTGGTTCTGGTCCGATTATTATTGGTCAGGCTGCTGAGTTTGACTATGCTGGAACCCAGGCTTGCTTGTCGTTGAAAGAGGAAGGTTATGAGGTTGTCTTGGTTAACTCAAATCCTGCAACCATCATGACGGATAAGGAAATTGCTGATAAGGTTTATATTGAACCGATTACACTTGAGTTTGTGACACGTATTCTTCGTAAGGAACGTCCAGATGCCTTGCTACCAACACTCGGTGGGCAAACTGGTCTTAATATGGCCATGGAATTATCTAAAAATGGTATCCTTGATGAGCTTGGTGTTGAGCTTCTGGGAACTAAATTATCTGCCATCGACCAAGCGGAGGACCGTGACCTCTTTAAACAATTGATGGAAGAGCTCAACCAACCAATTCCAGAATCTGAAATTGTAAACACTGTTGAAGAAGCTGTTGCCTTTGCAGCGACAATTGGTTACCCAGTCATCGTTCGTCCAGCCTTTACTCTTGGTGGTACTGGTGGTGGTATGTGTGCCAATGAGGAAGAATTGCGTGAAATCGCTGAAAATGGGTTGAAATTATCACCTGTTACCCAATGTTTGATTGAGCGTTCAATTGCAGGTTTCAAGGAAATTGAGTACGAAGTGATGCGTGACTCAGCTGACAATGCTTTGGTTGTTTGTAACATGGAAAACTTTGATCCAGTCGGAATTCACACAGGGGATTCCATTGTATTTGCCCCTGCGCAAACCATGTCAGACTATGAAAACCAAATGCTTCGTGACGCTAGCTTGAGCATCATTCGAGCCCTCAAGATTGAAGGTGGATGTAACGTTCAGCTAGCCCTTGATCCACATAGCTTCAAATACTATGTCATCGAAGTAAACCCTCGTGTATCGCGTTCGTCAGCCCTTGCTTCTAAGGCGACAGGTTACCCAATTGCCAAATTGGCTGCTAAGATTGCCGTCGGTTTGACCTTGGATGAGGTTATTAACCCAGTCACGGGTTCAACCTATGCCATGTTTGAGCCAGCCCTCGACTACGTGGTTGCCAAGATTCCACGTTTCCCATTTGACAAGTTTGAAAAAGGGGAGCGTCGTCTGGGTACACAAATGAAGGCCACTGGAGAAGTCATGGCAATCGGTCGAAACATCGAAGAATCTCTCCTTAAGGCCTGTCGCTCCCTTGAAATTGGGGTGCACCACAATGAAATGCCTGAACTTGCCAGTGTTTCAGATGATGACTTGATTGAAAAAGTAGTCAAAGCCCAAGACGATCGTCTTTTCTATGTATCAGAAGCAATTCGTCGTGGCTACACACCAGAAGAAATTGCAGAGCTTACAAAAATTGATATTTTTTATCTGGATAAACTCTTGCATATCTTTGAAATTGAGCAGGAGTTGGGCGCACATCCTCAGGATGTCGATGTCCTGAAAACAGCTAAACTAAATGGATTTTCAGACCGTAAGGTTGCTGAACTCTGGGAAACGACAGCTGACCAAGTTCGCCAACTTCGTTTGGAAAACAAGATTGTTCCTGTTTATAAGATGGTAGATACTTGTGCGGCAGAATTTGACTCTGAAACACCATACTTCTATTCAACCTATGGTTGGGAAAACGAGTCTATCAAGTCTGATAAGGAATCCGTTCTAGTTCTAGGTTCTGGTCCAATCCGTATCGGTCAAGGGGTCGAGTTTGACTACGCAACTGTTCATTCAGTTAAGGCTATTCAGGCGGCTGGCTATGAAGCCATCATCATGAATTCAAACCCAGAGACCGTTTCTACAGACTTCTCTGTATCAGATAAGCTTTACTTTGAGCCATTGACATTTGAAGATGTTATGAACGTCATTGACTTGGAGCAACCAAAAGGTGTTATTGTTCAGTTCGGTGGTCAAACAGCTATCAACCTAGCTGAACCATTGGCTAAAGCAGGTGTGACTATTCTTGGTACGCAAGTAGCTGACCTAGACCGTGCGGAAGACCGTGACCTCTTCGAGCAAGCTCTAAAAGATTTGGATATTCCACAGCCACCAGGACAAACGGCTACCAATGAAGAAGAAGCAGTTCTTGCAGCTCGCAAGATTGGCTTCCCAGTTCTTGTCCGCCCATCTTATGTACTTGGTGGACGTGCCATGGAAATCGTTGAAAACGAAGAAGACCTTCGCTCTTATATGCGTACTGCGGTTAAGGCAAGTCCAGACCACCCTGTTCTTGTTGACTCTTATATCGTCGGACAAGAGTGTGAAGTCGATGCCATTTCAGACGGACAAAATGTCCTCATCCCAGGTATCATGGAGCATATTGAACGTGCTGGTGTCCACTCAGGTGACTCAATGGCCGTTTACCCACCACAAACCTTGTCGCAAAAGGTGCAAGAAACAATCGCAGACTATACTAAACGCCTAGCAATCGGTCTTAACTGCCTTGGAATGATGAACATCCAGTTTGTCATCAAGGATGAAAAAGTCTATGTTATTGAGGTCAATCCACGTGCTAGCCGTACGGTGCCATTCCTTTCTAAGGTAACCAATATCCCTATGGCTCAAGTAGCAACCAAGCTCATTCTGGGGCAAAAACTTGAAGAACTTGGCTACCAAGATGGACTTTACCCTGAAAGTACCCGCGTTCATATCAAGGCACCTGTCTTCTCCTTTACGAAACTAGCTAAGGTAGACAGCTTACTTGGTCCTGAAATGAAGTCAACAGGGGAAGTTATGGGTTCTGATACGACTTTGGAAAAAGCTCTCTATAAGGCCTTTGAAGCTTCTTACTTACACTTGCCAACTTTTGGTAACGTTGTATTTACTATCGCTGATGATGCCAAAGAAGAAGCTTTGGACTTGGCTCATCGTTTCCAAAATATTGGCTATGGAATCCTCGCGACAGAAGGGACAGCAGCCTTCTTTGCCAGTCATGGATTACAAGCCCAACCTGTTGGTAAGATTGGTGATGACGATAAGGATATTCCAAGCTTTGTTCGTAAAGGAAGAATTCAAGCTATCATTAACACAGTAGGAACAAAACGAACTGCTGACGAAGATGGAGAGCAGATTCGCCGTTCAGCTATTGAACACGGAGTGCCCCTCTTCACAGCCCTAGATACAGCTAACGCCATGCTTAAAGTATTGGAAAGCCGTAGTTTTGTCACAGAAGCAATTTAAATAGAAAAAAGAGAAGGTGTAACAATCTTCTCTTTTTTGTTATATTTTTTCTTGTAAACTACTGCTTAATCAGCTTTTGCGATAAGCTTTAATACTGTGGCTATACCACTCCTGCATTTCTTTTGATGGTGGTGTCATATAATCCCCATACATCTGGGTTAAAAATTGATCATATTTTTTAGGGACGGGCAACATACGGCCTTCAAACTCAGTTAAGATGAGTTCTTTAAAGGTATCAACTGGGAAGACTTCTTTCATACCTTCCTTACCAATCCCAATTCCTCCTTCATATTGAGGAGTGTTGGTTGCAGCATTTTTGACCAGCTGATCAATTTTCTTGTAAAAGTAACGGGGATTGACCACTCGGAGGGCGTACCAGCTACATAATCTTAGAAAATCTTTTAACTTGCTATCACCGTGAACTGCGCGTGATTTTTTAATATAAGCTAGTTGACGAAGGGCTACATACTTATAACTCTTGTCGACAATGCTCAAGTCTGTAAAGCGATCAATTGGGAAGACATCGATAAAGAGACTGGTGTCATGACGCTTGTACTTAACATGATCTTCGATAACAGTAGAAGTATCCAAAATCGATGCGAAATTATGGAAGTACCAAGAAGAAGTGTCGTAGGATAGAACCTTATAACGTGGATTGTCTTCTTCCTCAATAATTTTCAATAAGCGCTCATAATCTTCACGATAAAGGGAAATATCGATATCATCGTCCCAGGGAATCATACCTTTGTGGCGGATAGCTCCAAGCATGGTTCCATAACTTAGAAAATAAGGAATATCATGTTTCTTACAAGTCTCATCAATATAGTCTAGCAGGGCTAGTTGAATTTCTTTAATTTCTTCTTTTTCTAAATACTGCATCCTAATCCTCCAATTTATAAGCGTGAAATTCATGACTGTAGAAGCGTTTTTCTTCAGGTGGCAAGGTCATATAATCCCCGTAAAATTGAGTCAAAATAGTATCAAATTTTTCAGGTGCAGGAAGGGTCAAATTCTCAAAGGGTAAATCAATTGTGTTATCAAAGGTACCGCTTGGGAAGACTTCCTTTTCCTTAAATTTAGAAGGGATAAAGGCCATATACTGACCATTCTCACGACTATATTTTTGAATTTCTTTCTCGATTTTATTTGCAAAATAACGAGGAGAAACAGGTCGAAGGAGAAACCAAAAGGCTGTTCGTATCCAATCTTTTAAAAGGCTGTCTTTATAGACGATATTTTTGTGTTTGCTGAAAGACAGAAGTTTGAAGCTTTCCAGTTTATAACAAGTATCAATGATTTTAGGATCATCAAATCGATCCATGGGAAAAATATCAATAAAGACACCAGACTCATAGGTTTTCGTATTTCGAGTATCGATTATTTTGGTTGTACTGTCGGTGATTTTGATAAAGTTATTAAAGTAGTTCTTATCTGTCTCTAAGGATAAGAGTTTGTATTTGCTTTTTTCCTTTTGAAAAATGTTAATAAATCGTTGGTAGTCTTCTCGTGGCATGGATAAATCAATATCGTCGTCCCAAGGGATAAATCCCTCATGTCGAACTGCCCCAATCAGGGTCCCGTAGTTAATAATATAGTTGATATTGTGCTTTTTACAGAGAGTATCAATATAATCCAAAATTTCTAATTCAATTTGTTTAGCATCTTCAATGGTTAGTTGTTTCATTTTAAACTCCTATGATCTTTTGAATTTATTTTTTAAGGCTAGGACATGGTTTAAAAATTCATAGAAAATGCTATCTTTGGTGAAGGCAAGTAGACCAATATAAGAGATGGATGATAGCAAGACAATCAAACCAGTATTAATCAAAAATGGCAAATTAATGACCATATCCACGGGATACAAGAAATTAATCAGGAAATAGATTCCTACAAAGGAAAGTGAAAAGAGCGAGTATCGAACAGTATAGCTAAAGATATGTCCTAAGTGGATGAGTTGTTTTCTATGGATGAAAATGATATAGAAAACAAGTAGAGAGGCCTCTGATAGCATAGTTGTCAGTAAGTAGTATTCAGGAGCCACTATGTGGTTGAAAAAGAGGAGACTATTTAAGCCCAAATTGAGTAATCCTGCAAAGACTGTATAGACTGTGATTCGTTTTTCATAGCCATTTGTAAAGAGAATTTGGGAACCAAGAATGGTATCTAAGGCCAGGATAATAGTACGAAAAGCGAAGAGAGAGGTTAAGATACCGCCTCCGATATATTTTTCACTACCATAAAGTAGGATAGCATTTGGTCCTAAAACCATGAGTCCAAAGCTCAGTGGAATGATAAAGAAGTTAAAGATTCGACTACCTCTATTAACAAGTGCGACATAAGCTTCCTTATCGCCTTTTCCTAGATAGTAACTGAGACGAGGCACACTCACTCCGATAGCTCCTGTTACAACACCAGCTATAACGGTCACAATTCGCTGAGCCATGGTATAGTAACTAACGTTGACATCAATCCCTGTTTTAACGAGGAAGAGACGATCTAAAAAAGTGAAGAGCATATTGGCATTGGCAAAGACCAACATGGCTGTTAAAGGGAGAAAGAGCGGTTTGAAATCACTTATGTGAATCTTAACAAGCTTAATGTCTCTTTTAATCCAAAAATAACTAATCAGATAGTTAATCAGTGTCGATAAACTCATCACAAGTGTATAGACAACAATATCGTGTTCATTTTTGACAAACAGGAAAATAGAGACCAGCATCAGGATACGGATGAAGGCAGTCTTGTAAAAGAGAAAACTGTAATTTTCCAGAGCTTCATTAACCCATTCGATTGAAAAAATCTGGGCAATGAGTTGAATCCCCATAACAAGGTAGACTTTTTTGACGATTGGATTATCTGTAAAGAAGAGAGGATAGGCTAGGATATAGACAGCGGTGGTCAAAATTGTACAAGCTATGCACAAATAAAAAAGACTAGAGAAGGTTCTATTCAGATCTTTTTTGTTATCCTTGACATTACTGATGGCCCGTAAACCGTAGTTATAAACCCCATAAGTCGCAAAGGGTAAGAAAAATGACAAAATTGTGTCAACAGAGTTGAAGTAACCATAGTCAGTTCGGTCCAAGACACGCGCGACGTAGGTACCAGTTAAGATGGGAAAAATAATATTCAAGACACGAATTCCCATGTAAGATAGAGCATTTAATTTTATACTTTTCATTCAATTTACCTCGTTTTTCATTATATCATAAAGTTAGCTAATAAGAAATGAAGGGCAGTAATACTCTTCGAAAATCAAATTCAAACCACGTCAGCGTCGCCTTACCGTACTCAAGTACAGCTTACGGCTAGCTTCCTAGTTTGCTTTTTGATTTTCATTGAGTATAAGTCAAGTAATCACTTTGAAGTTTCAAAGTTTGATTTTAAGCTTTCTTTAAGAAAACTATATTATTCTGAAGAACTCTAAAATTTCACAGCCATTTATTGGTAATGACTACCGAATTCCTAGTCATTACTAGAAATGGACTAGTTATTTTGAATAATAGAACTCCTTAATCCTTCTATTCTAGAACGGGAGGGCCGGTATTTCTTTCATGATAGGACTAGATTGTGGTATAATAGAGAGAATAAGTTTTTTTAGTAAGACAAAGGAGAAAATAGATGATTTATGCAGGAATTCTTGCTGGTGGAACTGGCACACGCATGGGAATCAGTAACTTGCCAAAACAATTTTTAGAGTTAGGTGATCGACCTATCTTGATTCATACAATTGAAAAATTTGTCTTGGAACCAAGTATCGAAAAAATTGTAGTTGGGGTTCATGGGGACTGGGTTTCTCATGCAGAAGATCTTGTAGATAAATATCTTCCTCTTCATAAGGAACGTATCATCATTACAAAAGGTGGTGCTGACCGCAATACAAGTATTGAGAAAATCATTGAAGCCATTGATGCTTATCGTCCGCTTACTCCAGAGGATATCGTTGTTACCCACGATTCTGTTCGTCCATTTATTACACTTCGCATGATTCAAGACAATATCCAACTTGCCCAAAATCATGATGCAGTGGACACAGTGGTAGAAGCGGTTGATACTATCGTTGAAAGTACCAATGGTCAATTCATTACAGATATTCCAAATCGTGCTCACCTTTATCAAGGACAAACACCTCAAACATTCCGTTGCAAGGACTTCATGGACCTTTACGGTTCTCTCTCTGCTGAAGAGAAGGAAATCTTGACAGATGCATGTAAAATCTTTGTGATTAAAGGAAAAGATGTGGCCTTGGCCAAGGGTGAATACTCAAATCTGAAGATTACAACCGTAACAGATTTGAAGATTGCAAAAAGTATGATTGAGAAAGACTAGTAAAATGATTAATCAAATTTATCAACTAACTAAGCCTAAGTTTATCAATGTCAAATATCAGGAAGAGGCTATTGACCAAGAGAATCATATCCTCATCCGCCCTAATTATATGGCGGTCTGTCATGCGGATCAGCGTTACTACCAGGGGAAACGTGATCCCAAGGTTTTGAATAAAAAACTTCCAATGGCAATGATTCACGAGTCGTGTGGAACCGTTATTTCTGACCCTACAGGAACCTACGAAGTTGGTCAAAAAGTTGTCATGATTCCGAATCAGCCTCCTATGCAGAGTGATGAAGAATTCTATGAAAACTACATGACAGGGACCCATTTCTTGTCTAGTGGCTTTGATGGCTTTATGAGAGAGTTTGTTTCTCTCCCTAAAGACCGTGTGGTGGCTTATGATGCTATTGAAGACACGGTTGCAGCCATTACAGAGTTTGTCAGTGTCGGTATGCATGCTATGAATCGCTTATTGACCCTTGCTCATAGCAAGCGGGACCGAATCGCTGTTATCGGAGATGGCAGTTTAGCATTTGTGGTTGCCAATATTATCAACTATACTTTGCCAGAAGCAGAGATTGTGGTTATTGGTCGTCATTGGGAAAAATTGGAACTTTTCTCATTTGCCAAAGAATGCTATATTACTGACAATATTCCTGAAGATTTGGCCTTTGACCACGCTTTTGAGTGTTGTGGTGGTGATGGTACTGGACCAGCCATTAATGACTTGATTCGCTATATTCGTCCTCAGGGAACGATTCTCATGATGGGAGTTAGCGAGTATAAAGTCAATCTCAATACACGCGATGCCTTAGAAAAAGGCTTGCTCTTAGTTGGATCTTCTCGTTCTGGTCGCATCGATTTTGAAAATGCAATCCAAATGATGGAAGTCAAGAAATTTGCCAATCGTCTTAAAAATATCCTTTATCTAGAAGAACCTGTAAGAGAAATTAAAGATATTCACCGTGTCTTTGCAACCGATTTAAACACAGCCTTTAAAACCGTGTTTAAGTGGGAAGTATAGGTGCTGGAGGTTAATTGTGGAGAAAATCATTAAAGAGAAAATTTCTTCCCTACTTAGTGAAGAAGAGGAAGTCCTCAGTGTTGAACAACTGGGGGGAATGACCAATCAAAACTATTTGGTCAAAACAACAAATAAGCAATACATTGTTAAGTTCTTTGGTAAAGGGACAGAAAAGCTTATCAATCGTCAAGATGAAAAGTACAATCTTGAACTACTAAAGGATTTAGACTTAGATGTAAAAAATTATCTTTTTGATATTGAAGCTGGTATCAAAGTAAATGAGTATATCGAATCTGCGATTACGCTTGATTCAACGTCAATCAAGACTAAATTTGACAAAATTGCTCCAATATTACAAACCATTCATGCATCTGGTAAGGAATTAAGGGGAGAATTTGCTCCTTTTGAAGAAATCAAAAAATACGAATCCTTAATTGAAGAAAAAATCCCGTATGCTAACTATGAAGCAGTTCGAGAAGAAGTCTTCTCCTTAGAGAAAAGACTGGCTGACTTAGGTGTTGACAGAAAATCTTGTCACATCGATTTGGTGCCTGAAAACTTTATCGAATCACCTCAAGGACGTCTATATCTGATTGACTGGGAATATTCATCAATGAACGATCCAATGTGGGATTTAGCTGCCCTCTTTTTAGAGTCTGAATTCACTCCCCAAGAGGAAGAAGTCTTCTTGTCACATTATGAAAGTGACAAAACACCTGTCTCTCGAGAAAAGATTACTATTTATAAAATTTTACAAGATACTATTTGGAGTTTATGGACTGTCTATAAGGAAGAGCAAGGTGCAGATTTTGGTGACTATGGTGTAAGTCGTTACCAAAGAGCTGTTAAAGGTTTAGCTTATTATGGAGGTTCAGATGAAAAATAAAAATGGAGTTTCTTTTGGTCTACTCTCAGGTATTTTCTGGGGGTTGGGTCTAACGATTAGTGCTTATATCTTTTCGATTTTTACAGATTTGTCGCCCTTTGTGGTGGCTGCTGCTCACGATTTCTTGAGTATCTTTATCTTACTAGCTTTTCTTTTGATAAAAGAAGGGAAAGTTCGTCTCTCAATTTTCTTAAATATTCGCAATGTTAGTGTGATCATCGGAGCCTTGCTAGCAGGCCCTATCGGTATGCAGGCCAATCTTTATGCGGTTAAGTATATCGGAAGTTCTTTAGCTTCATCTGTGTCGGCTATTTACCCTGCGATTTCGGTTTTATTGGCTTTCTTCTTTTTGAAGCACAAGATTTCAAAAAATACTGTATTTGGGATTATCTTGATTATTGCAGGCATTATTGCTCAGACCTATAAGGTTGAACAGGTCAATTCCTTCTACATTGGGATTCTCTGTGCTTTGGTTTGTGCTATTGCATGGGGAAGTGAGAGTGTTCTTAGCTCTTTTGCCATGGAAAGTGAACTGAGTGAAATCGAAGCCCTCTTAATCCGTCAAGTAACTTCATTCTTGTCCTATCTTGTGATTGTGCTCTTCTCTCATCAGTCATTTGCAGAAGTGGCCAATGGACAATTGCTAGGTCTTATGATTGTCTTTGCAGCCTTTGATATGATTTCCTATTTGGCTTATTATATCGCTATCAATCGCTTGCAACCAGCCAAGGCTACAGGCTTGAACGTGAGCTATGTAGTATGGACAGTCTTGTTTGCAGTTGTTTTCTTGGGTGCACCGCTAGATATGCTGACAATTATTACGTCACTTGTCGTTATTGCTGGAGTTTATATTATTATTAAAGAATAAAGGAGATTCGTGTGAAAGCCATCATCTTAGCAGCGGGATTGGGAACTCGCTTGCGTCCTATGACTGAAAATACCCCTAAAGCCTTGGTTCAGGTTAATCAAAAACCTTTGATTGAATACCAAATTGAGTTTTTAAAAGAAAAAGGAATTAACGACATCATCATCATCGTCGGTTATCTTAAAGAACAATTCGATTACTTGAAAGAGAAATATGGAGTTCGACTCGTTTTCAATGATAAATACGCTGACTACAATAACTTTTACTCTCTCTATCTTGTAAAAGAAGAATTAGCTAACAGTTATGTTATCGATGCCGATAATTATCTCTTTAAAAATATGTTCCGCAATGATTTGACACGTTCGACTTATTTTAGTGTTTATCGTGAAGATTGTACCAACGAATGGTTCTTGGTCTATGGAGATGACTACAAGGTTCAAGACATTATTGTTGATAGCAAGGCTGGTCGTATCCTTAGTGGTGTATCCTTCTGGGATGCTCCAACCGCAGAAAAGATTGTCAGCTTTATCGACAAGGCTTATGCGAGTGGTGAATTTGTTGATCTCTACTGGGACAATATGGTTAAGGACAATATCAAAGAGCTGGATGTCTATGTTGAAGAATTAGAAGGCAATAGCATCTATGAAATCGACAGTGTCCAAGACTATCATAAATTAGAAGAAATTCTTAAAAACGAAAATTAAAAATTCCAACATCTGGCTGAAATAGTCGGATGTTTTTTTGATTTTTTACGAATAAATAGATGAGTAGAAAAAGAAATGGAGATATTTATGAAAATCACAAACTATGAAATCTATAAGTTAAAAAAATCAGGTTTGACCAATCAACAGATTTTGAATGTCCTAGAATACGGTGAAAATGTTGATCAAGAACTGTTGTTAGGTGATATTGCAGATATATCAGGTTGCCGAAATCCAGCTGTTTTTATGGAACGTTATTTTCAGATAGACGATGCGCATTTGGAGAAGGAGTTTAAAAAATTTCCATCTTTCTCTATTTTAGATGACTGTTACCCTTGGGATTTGAGTGAAATATACGATGCGCCTGTACTTTTATTTTACAAGGGAAATCTTGACCTCTTGAAATTTCCTAAGGTAGCGGTCGTGGGAAGTCGTGCTTGTAGCAAACAGGGAGCTAAGTCAGTTGAAAAAGTCATTCAGGGATTGGAAAATGAACTGGTTATCGTCAGTGGATTAGCCAAGGGCATTGACACAGCAGCTCATATGGCAACTCTTCAGAATGGCGGAAAAACCATTGCAGTGATTGGAACAGGACTGGATGTGTTTTATCCTAAAGCCAATAAACGCTTGCAAGACTACATCGGCAATGATCATCTGGTTCTCAGTGAATATGGACCTGGCGAACAACCTCTTAAATTTCATTTTCCTGCCCGTAATCGCATCATTGCTGGAATTTGTCGTGGCGTGATTGTAGCAGAGGCTAAGATGCGCTCAGGGAGTCTCATTACCTGTGAGCGAGCAATGGAAGAAGGACGCGATGTTTTTGCTATTCCTGGAAGTATTTTAGATGGACTATCAGACGGTTGCCACCATTTGATTCAAGAAGGTGCAAAATTGGTCACCAGTGGGCAGGATGTTCTTGCGGAATTTGAATTTTAAGACGAAAACTCGCTTACTAGACAAACTTTTCTTCTATATATAGGAGCTAAGTCTTGACAGTTATGGCAAAATGGTTTACACTTTATAAAGTTTATTACTTTGAAAAGGTGTGATACTGTGGCTACGGCAACAAAAAAGGAAAAATCAACAGTTAAAAAAAATCTAGTAATCGTGGAGTCGCCTGCTAAGGCTAAGACGATTGAAAAATATCTAGGCAGAAACTACAAGGTTTTAGCCAGTGTCGGGCATATCCGTGATTTGAAGAAATCCAGTATGTCCGTCGATATTGAAAATAATTATGAACCGCAATATATCAATATCCGAGGAAAAGGACCTCTCATTAATGACTTGAAAAAAGAAGCCAAAAAAGCTAATAAAGTCTTTCTGGCGAGTGACCCGGACCGTGAAGGAGAAGCGATTTCTTGGCATTTGGCCCATATTCTCAACTTAGATGAAAATGATGCCAACCGTGTGGTCTTCAATGAAATCACCAAGGATGCGGTCAAAAATGCTTTTAAAGAACCGCGTAAGATTGATATGGATTTGGTCGATGCTCAACAGGCACGCCGTGTCCTGGACCGCTTGGTAGGGTATTCGATTTCGCCTATTTTGTGGAAGAAGGTCAAGAAAGGCTTATCAGCAGGTCGCGTTCAGTCTATTGCGCTTAAGTTAATCATTGACCGTGAGAATGAAATTAATGCCTTCCAGCCAGAAGAATACTGGACAATTGATGGTGTCTTTAAAAAGGGAACCAAGCAATTTCAGGCATCCTTCTATGGAGTAGATGGCAAAAAGCTGAAACTGACTAGCAATGATGAGGTCAAGGAAGTCTTGTCTCGTCTGACTAGTAAAGACTTTTCAGTGGATCAGGTGGATAAGAAAGAGCGCAAACGCAATGCTCCATTACCTTATACTACTTCATCTATGCAGATGGATGCTGCCAATAAAATCAATTTCCGTACTCGAAAGACCATGATGGTTGCCCAACAGCTCTATGAAGGGATTAATATTGGTTCTGGTGTCCAAGGTTTGATTACTTATATGCGTACTGATTCGACCCGTATCAGTCCTGTAGCCCAAAATGAAGCTGCAAGTTTCATTACGGATCGTTTTGGTAGCAAGTATTCTAAGCATGGTAGCAAGGTTAAAAATGCTTCAGGTGCTCAGGATGCCCATGAGGCTATTCGCCCGTCTAGCGTTTTTAATACACCTGAAAGTATTGCTAAGTATCTGGACAAGGACCAGCTCAAGCTCTATACCCTTATCTGGAATCGTTTTGTGGCTAGCCAGATGACAGCTGCTGTCTTTGATACTATGGCTGTTAAATTGTCGCAAAATGGAGTTCAATTTGCTGCCAATGGTAGTCAGGTTAAGTTTGATGGTTATCTTGCCATTTATAATGATTCTGACAAGAATAAGATGTTACCGGACATGGCTGTTGGAGATGTAGTCAAGCAGGTAAATAGCAAACCAGAGCAACATTTCACTCAACCGCCTGCTCGCTATTCTGAAGCGACACTGATCAAGACCTTGGAGGAAAATGGGGTTGGCCGTCCGTCAACCTACGCACCAACAATTGAAACCATTCAGAAACGTTATTATGTTCGCCTTGCAGCCAAACGCTTTGAACCGACAGAGTTGGGAGAAATTGTTAATAAGCTCATCGTTGAATATTTCCCAGATATCGTAAACGTGACCTTTACAGCTGAAATGGAAGGCAAACTGGATGATGTCGAAGTCGGAAAAGAGCAGTGGCAACGTGTCATTGATGCCTTTTACAAACCATTCTCCAAAGAAGTGGCCAAGGCTGAAGAAGAAATGGAGAAAATCCAGATTAAGGATGAACCAGCTGGATTTGATTGTGAAGTGTGTGGCAGTCCAATGGTCATTAAACTTGGTCGTTTTGGTAAGTTCTATGCTTGTAGCAATTTCCCAGATTGCCGTCATACCCAAGCAATCGTGAAAGAAATCGGTGTTGAGTGTCCAAGTTGTCATCAGGGACAAATCATTGAGCGTAAAACCAAGCGTAACCGTCTCTTCTATGGTTGCAATCGCTATCCAGAATGTGAATTTACCTCTTGGGATAAGCCTGTTGGTCGTGACTGTCCAAAATGTGGCAATTTCCTCATGGAGAAAAAAGTCCGTGGTGGTGGCAAGCAGGTTGTATGTAGTAATGGTGACTACGAAGAAGAAAAGATTAAATAAGAGGAGAGTCCTGAAAGTGAATTTCAGGCTCTTTTTGGTTGGAACTTGACAAAATTCACCATTGTATGCGAAACTAGAAGAAGATTATTTTAACTAGGAGAAGTTATGCGTATTATTTATCTAATTATTGGCTTTTTATCACTGGCCTTGGCTATTATTGGGGTTGTTTTACCCTTGTTGCCCACAACGCCTTTTCTTTTATTGTCTATTGCTTGTTTCTCCAGAAGTTCCAAGCGCTTTGAAGATTGGCTTTATCATACCAAGCTCTATCAAACATATGTAGCTGATTTTCGCGAGACTAAGTCTATTGCGCGTGAACGTAAAAAAAAGATTATTGTCTCTATCTACATCTTAATGGGAATTTCCATTTATTTTGCACCTCTTTTACCAGTCAAAATCGGTCTGGGTGCTTTGACTATCTTTATCACTTATTATCTCTTCAAGGTCATTCCTGACAAAGAATAGTTAAAATAGTAGTTATTTGCCTTGATAAAATTGAAAATATATTTACAACAATATGATATAATAAATTCAAAGTAATACTCAAGGAGAATCAAATGATTTACGAATTTTGTGCTGAAAATGTGATCTTGCTTGAAAAAGCGATGCAGGCTGGAGCTCGTCGAATCGAACTTTGTGACAATCTAGCAGTTGGTGGGACAACACCCAGCTATGGAGTGACTAAGGCAGCGGTTGAACTGGCAGTTAACTACGATACAACCATCATGACCATGATTCGTCCACGTGGTGGCGACTTTGTCTATAATGAACTAGAAATTGCAATCATGCTAGAAGACATTCGTTTAACTGCTCAGGCTGGAAGTCAAGGGGTTGTATTTGGGGCTTTAACTGCTGATAAGAAGTTGGATAAACCTAATCTTGAAAAGTTAATTGCTGCATCAAAAGGAATGGAAATTGTCTTCCACATGGCCTTTGATGAATTGAGTGATGAGGATCAACTGGAAGCTATTGACTGGCTTAGTCGAGCTGGTGTCACTCGAATCCTGACTCGTGCGGGTGTATCTGGCGATTCACTAGAAAAACGTTTTGCTCACTATCACAGAATTTTAGAGCACGCTAAAGGTAAGATTGAAATTCTACCAGGTGGGGGGATTGACCTTGACAACCGTCAAATCTTTATCGACCAACTGGGAGTGACACAACTACATGGTACTAAGGTTGTCTTTTAAAAAATAGAAAGGAACTGCTAGCTTTGGGTAGCAGTTTTCACTTATGTTTGAAATTTTTAAATCCTATCAATTGAATCAAGAAAAGGCTCATGATTATGGTTTTGTAGAAAATAGTGGAGTCTGGACCTATAGTTGCCAGATTTTGCAAGGTGATTTTGTCATGACTGTGTCCATCAGTGCTGATAATGTGAACTTTCAAGTCTTTGACCAGGAGACTGGTGATCTCTATCCTCAAGTTCATATGGAAAGCATGAGGGGAAGTTTTGTCGGAAATGTCCGTGAGGCTTGTTTGGAGATTCTTTACCAGATTCGGAAGGCTTGTTTTGAGGTACAGGATTTTATCTGCCCTCAGACTAAGCGAATCATGACTCAAGTTCAGGAAAAGTATGGTAATCAGTTGGAGTATTTGTGGGAGAAATCGCCTGATACGGCAGTGTTAAGACACGAAGGCAATAAAAAGTGGTATGCCGTCTTGATGAAAATCTCTTGGGATAAGCTGGAAAAGGGCAGAGAAGGACAGTTGGAAGCAGTCAACCTCAAACATGACCAAGTAGCTGATTTACTTTCACACAAAGGCGTTTATCCAGCTTTTCATATGAATAAACGTTACTGGATTAGTGTGGTGCTTGATGATACTTTATCAGATAAAGAAGTATTGGAATTGATAGAAAAAAGTTGGAACTTAACTACTAAAAAATGAAACATTTCAAGGATTTTCAATTAGCAAAATATTCTCTACTGAAGAAATTTTCAGAAAATATTGGATTTTTTCTTGACAAGTACTTTTGCCTATGCTAAAATACTAAACAAGATATCAAACGAAGGAGAAAGTCAAACATGAAAACAGCTAAGTTTAATCAATTTGCTTTGTTGTTGAGGTACTCGGGCTAGTGCAAAAAGCATTAGTCCTGTTTGGCTTACCAAGCGGGAGTGAATCAACATCTCGCTTGGACTTCTGAGCGAGATGTTTTTTTAAAACCACATTTGGAAAAGGGGAAATCTTATGAGAACAGTTGAATTTCTAGATACCAGCCTTCGGGATGGAGAACAGACACCTGGTGTTAATTTTTCAATCAAGGAAAAAATTGCCATTGCAAGACAGCTGGAGAAATGGGGCATTTCAGCAATTGAAGCTGGTTTTCCAGCGGCTAGTCCAGACTCATTTACGGCAGTTCAGGAGATTGCTAAGACCTTGAAGAAAACGGCAGTGACTGGTTTGGCCCGCTCTGTCAAGTCTGATATTGATGCTTGTTACGAAGCCCTCAAGGATGCCAAATATCCACAGGTTCACGTCTTTATCGCTACTAGTCCCATTCACCGCAAGTATAAGCTCAATAAGAGCAAGGAAGAGATTCTAGAAGCTATTAAGGAGCATGTCTCTTATGCACGTTCCAAGTTTGAGGTTGTCGAATTCTCTCCTGAGGATGCGACCAGAACAGAGTTGGATTTCCTCTTACAAGTCGTTCAAACAGCGGTTGATGCAGGTGCGACTTATATCAATATCCCTGATACGGTAGGATTTACCACACCAGAGGAATATGGAGCTATCTTCAAATACTTGATTGAGAATGTCAAAACGGAACGTCAGATTATCTATTCGCCTCACTGTCATGATGACCTCGGAATGGCAGTGGCTAATAGCCTTGTTGCTGTCAAGAATGGGGCAGGACGAGTCGAAGGAACCATCAATGGTATCGGGGAGCGAGCTGGTAATGCTGCTTTGGAAGAAATTGCAGTGGCCCTCAATATTCGTCAAGATTACTATCAAGCAGAAACTAGTATTGTTTTAAATGAAACCATCAATACGTCAGAAATGGTTTCTCGCTTCTCAGGTATCCCAGTTCCTAAAAACAAGGCCGTTGTTGGTGGCAATGCCTTTTCTCATGAATCTGGTATTCACCAAGACGGAGTTCTTAAAAATCCTCTTACTTATGAAATCATCACCCCTGAATTGGTCGGTGTCAAGAGTAACAGCCTCCCGCTTGGAAAATTATCTGGACGTCATGCTTTTGTTGAGAAACTGAGAGAATTGGCCCTAGATTTTACAGAAGAGGATATCAAACCACTTTTTGCTAAGTTCAAGGCGCTGGCTGATAAAAAGCAAGAAATCACAGATGCAGATATTCGTGCTCTGGTAGCTGGAACCATGGTTGAAAATCCAGAAGGTTTCCACTTTGATGATTTACAACTTCAAACTCATGCAGATAATGACATTGAAGCACTCGTTAGCCTAGCCAATATGGATGGTGAGAAAGTCGAGTTCAATGCGACAGGACAAGGCTCTGTTGAAGCTATATTTAACGCTATCGATAAGTTCTTTAACCAATCCGTTCGTTTGGTGTCCTACACCATTGATGCTGTGACAGATGGAATTGATGCTCAAGCTCGGGTTTTAGTCACTGTTGAAAACAGAGATACGGAAACCATCTTTAACGCAGCAGGTCTTGATTTCGATGTTCTAAAGGCTTCGGCAATTGCCTACATAAATGCTAATACCTTTGTTCAAAAAGAGAATGCAGGTGAGATGGGACGCAGCGTTTCTTACCGCGATATGCCTAGTGTGTAAAGGAGAATGCTATGACAAAGAAAATAGTAGCTCTAGCAGGGGACGGAATTGGCCCAGAAATCATGGAGGCTGGTTTAGAGGTTCTGGAAGCTCTAGCTGAAAAAACAGGTTTTGACTATGAGATTGATAGACGACCCTTCGGAGGTGCAGGTATTGATGTTGCGGGGCATCCCTTACCTGATGAAACCCTCAAAGCCAGTAGAGAAGCAGATGCTATTCTCCTAGCGGCTATCGGTAGTCCTCAGTATGATGGAGCAGTAGTTCGCCCTGAACAAGGCCTGCTGGCTCTCCGCAAGGAACTCAATCTCTATGCCAATATTCGACCGGTAAAAATCTTTGATAGTCTCAAGCATTTGTCACCACTCAAACTAGAACGAATTGCTGGTGTAGACTTTGTTGTGGTGCGTGAGTTGACAGGAGGTATCTACTTTGGAGATCATATCCTTGAAGAGCGAAAAGCGCGTGATATCAACGACTATAGCTATGAGGAAGTAGAACGGATTATTCGCAAGGCCTTTGAAATTGCAAGAAATCGAAGAAAAATCGTCACTAGTATCGATAAGCAAAATGTTCTAGCAACATCAAAACTCTGGCGGAAAGTAGCTGAGGAGGTCGCGCAGGATTTCCCAGATGTAACCTTGGAACACCAGCTGGTAGACTCAGCTGCCATGCTCATGATTAGCAATCCTGCCAAGTTCGATGTTATCGTAACGGAGAATCTTTTCGGAGATATCTTATCTGATGAATCAAGCGTTCTATCTGGTACACTTGGAGTTATGCCATCAGCCAGTCATTCTGAAAAGGGTCCAAGCCTTTATGAACCTATTCACGGTTCAGCTCCTGATATTGCAGGTCAAGGAATTGCCAATCCTATCTCCATGATATTATCTGTTGCTATGATGTTGAGAGATAGTTTCGGACGCTATGAGGATGCAGTGCGTATCGAGCGTGCTGTTGAGGCAAGTTTGGCAGCTGGAATTTTAACGAGAGATATAGGAGGACAGGCTTCGACCAAGGAAATGACGGAAGCTATTATTGCAAGGTTATGAAGTTAGACGAAAAAATTACTCTTGCCCTCTTGATTTGGAATGTCATGGTTTTCTTGATTTATGGCATTGACAAATCCAAGGCGAGGAGAAGAGCTTGGCGCATCCCTGAGAAAATCTTACTTATTTTAGCCTTTACTTGTGGTGGTTTTGGTGCCTGGTTAGCAGGAATCATCTTTCATCACAAGACTAGAAAATGGTACTTTAAAACGGTTTGGTTTCTCGGGATGGTGACCACACTAGTAGCCTTATATTTTATTTGGAGGTAATGGATGGCAGGAAAATCGATTTTTGATAAATTATGGGACCGTCATGTCATCACAGGAGAAGAGGGGCAACCCCAACTCATGTATGTGGACCAGCATTATATCCACGAGGTGACTAGCCCGCAAGCTTTTCAAGGACTGCGAGATACAGGTCGCAGATTGAGACGACCAGACTTGACATTTGGAACCTTTGACCACAATGTCCCGACAGTCAATATTTACGATATTCGAGATGTGATTTCTAAGGCTCAAATTGATAAGCTTGCAGAAAATGTTGAGGAGTTTGGGATTGAACATGCAGCCCACGGTTCTGAAAAGCAGGGGATTGTTCATATGGTTGGTCCAGAAACAGGAAGAACCCAACCAGGGAAATTTATCGTCTGTGGGGATAGTCATACAGCAACTCACGGAGCTTTCGGAGCAATCGCTTTTGGAATTGGGACCAGTGAGGTTGAGCATGTCTTCGCTACCCAGACACTCTGGCAGGTCAAACCCAAGAAAATGCTGGTAGAATTCACTGGTGTTCCTCAAAAAGGAGTTTATTCTAAGGATTTCATTCTAGCCTTGATTGCCAAGTACGGCGTTGCCTGTGGTGTTGGCTATGTGGTGGAATATCGGGGACAAGCGATTGATGCACTGAGCATGGAAGAGCGAATGACTATCTGCAATATGTCCATCGAGTTTGGTTCTAAGATGGGGATTATGAATCCGGACCAAACCACCTATGACTATCTTAAGGGACGAGAATGTGTTCCAGAGGACTTTGAAGAGGCTGTGGCGGATTGGAAAACAATTGTCAGTGATGAGGATGCCGTTTATGACAAGGTTATCCGGATGGATGTCTCAGACTTGGCTCCCAGGGTAACCTGGGGAACCAATCCTGCTATGGGCGTTGACTTTGACAGTAGTTTCCCAGAAATTAAGGATATGAATGATGAACGAGCCTACAATTATATGGATTTGGAACCAGGTCAAAAGCCAGCAGATATTGAACTAGGTTATATCTTTATCGGCTCTTGTACAAATGCTCGTCTCAGTGACTTGCAGCTGGCGGCGCGATTTGTCAAAGGGAAGAAAATAGCTCCTAACTTAACGGCTATCGTGGTTCCGGGCTCTCGTCCTGTCAAACGAGCTGCTGAGAAGTTGGGTTTGGATAAGGTTTTCATAGATGCTGGCTTTGAGTGGAGAGACCCAGGTTGTTCTATGTGCCTAGGAATGAATCCAGACAAGGTCCCTGATGGTGTCCACTGCGCCTCAACCAGCAACCGCAACTTTGAAGACAGACAAGGATTTGGTGCTAAGACTCATCTCTGCAGTCCAGCTATGGCAGCTGCGGCAGCTATCGCAGGGCGTTTCGTAGATGTTCGGCAAATGCCAGAAGCCCAGTAAGGAGAGGATATGGAGAAATTTACAGTTTATACGGGAACGACCGTTCCTCTCATGAATGATAATATCGACACCGACCAAATCCTACCCAAGCAGTTTCTCAAGTTGATCGATAAGAAAGGCTTTGGTAAGTACCTCATGTATGCTTGGCGTTATCTGGACGACAAGTATACTGAGGATCCTGACTTTGTCTTTAATCAGCCTGAATATCGTAAAGCCAGTATTCTTATCTCAGGGGATAACTTTGGGGCAGGTTCTTCGAGGGAGCACGCCGCTTGGGCTCTAGCGGACTATGGTTTTAAGGTTGTGATTGCAGGATCTTTTGGGGATATTCATTACAATAATGAACTCAATAATGGCATGTTGCCTATTGTTCAGCCCAGAGAGGTTAGAGAGAAACTAGCCCAGCTTAAACCAAGTGACCAGGTAACTGTGGACTTGGAACAACAAAAAATCATCTCACCAGTTGGAGAATTCACTTTTGAAATCGATAGCGAATGGAAACACAAACTCTTAAATGGTTTGGATGATATCGGTATTACTTTGCAGTATGAAGATTTGATTGCTGCCTATGAAAAACAACGACCAGTCTACTGGCAGGATTAGAAGAAAATTAGAAAAGGAAATAGAATTATGACGAAACACATTCAATGGAACGGAACACTTTCACAAGAAGGCTATGACATTTTAAAAGGTGAGGGAGGGTGCATTGTTTGCCCTACAAAAGTCGGTTATATCATCATGACTAGCGATAAGGCAGGACTTGAACGCAAGTTTGAAGCCAAAGAGCGTAACCGTAACAAACCAGGTGTTGTTCTCTGTGGTAGCATGGATGAGCTTCGCGCCTTAGCACAACTCAACCCAGAAATTGAAGCCTTCTACCAAAAACATTGGGACGAAGATATTCTTCTTGGTTGTATCCTTCCTTGGAAACCAGAAGCCTTTGAAAAACTAAAAGCATACGGTGATGGTCGTGAAGAGCTGATGACTGACGTGCGTGGAACGAGCTGTTTCGTTATCAAGTTCGGGAAAGCTGGTGAACAATTGGCTGCCAAACTTTGGGAAGAAGGCAAGATGGTTTATGCCTCATCAGCTAACCCATCTGGAAAAGGAAACCGTGGTAAGGTAGAAGGTATCGGAGAACGCATCGAAGGGGCAGTTGACCTTGTTATCGAGGCGGACGACTATGTGGCATCTATCCAGCCTGACAAAACGATTGAAACACGCTATGAGCAAGGTGTGATGGTCTCTATGGTTGATAAAGACGGCAAACTCATCCCGGAACAAGGGGGAGCACGTTCAACTTCACCAGCTCCAGTTGTAATCCGCAAAGGGCTTGACATTGATAAGATTATGATGCACCTGTCAGACACCTTTAACTCATGGGACTATCGTCAGGGCGAGTATTATTAGGATAGAGAAGAAGTGGGGAGACAATAATCTTTCCTCTTTCTTTTGTTTTATAATATAAGTAAAAACCGAACAATATAATTTAATTTATAAAATTATTTGACAAAAACTGTACTTTGATTTATAATTAATTAAGGAAACGTCGGAAAAGGCGTAGTGATGCGAGAGCATAGGTAGGTCATTACAAAAGAAACGAGACATCGATATGTTAAATGAATTTCCAATTTTTGATTACGAAGATATTCAATTGATTCCAAATAAATGTGTCATTAAAAGCCGTGCAGAAGCGGATACAAGTGTCACTCTAGGAAATCACACCTTTAAACTACCTGTTGTGCCAGCTAATATGCAGACGATTTTGGATGAAAATGTAGCAGAGCAACTGGCTAAAGGTGGTTACTTCTACATTATGCATCGTTTTGATGAGGCAGGACGCATTCCTTTTATTAAACGCATGCACGAGCAAGGGCTCATTGCTTCTATATCTGTTGGTGTTAAGGACTACGAGTATGATTTCGTTAGCCAGCTCAAGGCTGATTCTCCTGAGTACATCACGATTGATATTGCCCATGGTCATGCGGATAGCGTGATTTCTATGATAAAACACATCAAGAAAGTATTGCCAGATACTTTTGTTATTGCTGGAAATGTGGGAACACCAGAAGCGGTGCGTGAATTGGAAAATGCTGGTGCAGATGCTACTAAGGTTGGTATCGGTCCTGGTAAGGTTTGTATCACCAAGGTCAAGACTGGTTTTGGTACAGGTGGTTGGCAATTGGCTGCTCTCCGCTGGTGTGCTAAGGCTGCACGTAAACCGATTATTGCTGATGGAGGAATTCGTACTCATGGCGATATTGCCAAGTCTATCCGTTTCGGTGCCAGCATGGTTATGATTGGTTCCCTCTTTGCAGGACACATCGAAAGTCCAGGGAAAACAATTGAAGTTGATGGTGAACAATTCAAAGAATACTATGGTTCAGCTTCCCAATACCAAAAAGGAGCTTATAAGAACGTGGAAGGAAAACGTATCTTGCTTCCTGCCAAAGGTCATCTGCAAGACACTTTAACTGAGATGGAACAAGACCTTCAAAGTGCTATTTCTTATGCAGGTGGACGTCAGGTTGCTGACCTTAAACACGTTGATTATGTTATCGTGAAAAACTCCATCTGGAATGGGGATGCTTCCCACTAAGACAGGGGATTTGACCAGAAAAAAACTTGTTATTAGAGCAAATTTTTGTTATAATGAAACAAGTTTCCACCCTTAGTGTAATGGATATCACGTAAGATTCCGGTTCTTGAGATGGGGGTTCGATTCCCTCAGGGTGGATGTAAACATCCTAAAAAAGCCTTTAATAGGGCTTTTTTCTTTACACAGCCCTAAATTGGCCCTTAAAACTGAAAATCTCTTTTTAAAGAATTCCCAAATGTTTTCCAGTCCCGTTTTAAAGTGACTCAGGGGGCTTTTTTTGATATAATAAAAAGGACTGTTATCAGTTAGAAAGAGGTTGGTATGAAAGAATTACAAACTGTACTAAAGAACCATTTTGCAATCGAATTTACAGACAAAAATTTACTGGAGACTGCCTTTACTCATACGAGTTATGCCAATGAGCACCGCCTCTTAAAAATTTCACACAATGAACGCTTGGAATTTTTAGGAGACGCTGTTCTACAGTTATTGATTTCAGAATATCTGTATAAAAAATATCCTAAAAAGCCTGAGGGTGACTTGTCTAAACTCCGTGCCATGATTGTCCGCGAGGAAAGTTTGGCTGGTTTTGCGCGTGATTGCCAGTTTGATCAATTTATCAAGTTGGGTAAGGGGGAAGAAAAATCTGGTGGTCGCAATCGTGATACCATTCTTGGTGATGCCTTTGAAGCCTTTCTTGGTGCCCTCCTTTTGGACAAGGATGTGGCCAAGGTTAAGGAATTTATCTATCAAGTCATGATTCCTAAGGTTGAAGCAGGCGAATTTGAGATGATTACAGACTACAAAACCCATCTCCAAGAGTTACTTCAGGTCAATGGCGATGTGGCTATTCGTTATCAGGTGATTTCTGAAACGGGTCCTGCCCATGATAAGGTTTTTGATGTTGAAGTTCTTGTCGAAGGTAAGAGCATCGGCCAAGGGCAAGGTCGTTCTAAGAAACTAGCAGAGCAGGAAGCTGCCAAAAATGCCGTTGAGAAAGGGCTGGATTCATGTATTTAAAGGAAATCGAAATTCAGGGATTCAAGTCTTTTGCTGATAAGACTAAGGTCGTCTTTGACCAAGGTGTGACGGCAGTTGTTGGACCCAATGGATCTGGAAAATCGAATATTACAGAAAGTCTGCGTTGGGCCTTGGGGGAATCAAGTGTTAAGAGTCTCCGTGGGGGCAAGATGCCGGATGTCATTTTTGCTGGAACTGAAAGTCGCAAACCGCTCAATTATGCTTCTGTAGTTGTGACTCTGGATAATAATGATGGATTTATCAAGGATGCAGGTCAAGAAATTAGGGTAGAACGCCATATCTATCGTAGTGGAGATAGCGAATACAAGATTGACGGCAAGAAAGTCCGTCTGCGTGATATTCATGATCTTTTCTTGGATACAGGTTTGGGACGAGATTCCTTCTCCATTATTTCCCAAGGGAAGGTTGAGGAGATTTTCAACTCCAAGCCTGAGGAACGTCGAGCTATTTTTGAAGAGGCTGCTGGAGTTTTGAAATACAAGACTCGTCGAAAAGAAACTGAGAGTAAACTGCAGCAAACTCAGGATAATCTAGACCGCTTAGAGGACATTATCTACGAGTTGGATAATCAAATCAAGCCTCTTGAGAAGCAAGCTGAAAATGCTCGTAAGTTTTTAGATTTGGAAGGTCAACGCAAGGCTATTTACTTGGATGTCCTTGTTGCTCAAATCAAGGATAATAAAGCTGAACTAGAGTCGACAGAAGAAGAGTTGGCACAGGTTCAGGAACTATTGACTAGTTATTACCAAAAGCGTGAAAAATTAGAGGAAGAAAATCATACTCTTAAAAAGCAACGCCAAGATTTACAGGCTGAAATGGCCAAAGATCAGGGCAGTTTGATGGACTTGACCAGTCTGATTAGTGATTTAGAGAGAAAATTAGCCCTATCGAAATTAGAATCTGAGCAAGTAGCCCTCAATCAACAGGAAGCACAAGCTCGTTTGGCTGCTTTGGAGGATAAGAGAAATTTACTCAGCCAAGAAAAATCTGATAAAGAAAGCTCATTAACTCTGTTAGAGGAAAATCTAGTCCAAAATAATCAAAAACTCAATCGTTTAGAAACTGAATTGCTAGCTTTTTCAGATGATCCTGATCAGATGATTGAGCTCTTACGTGAACGCTTTGTAGCTCTTCTACAAGAAGAAGCTGATGTCTCAAACCAACTGACTCGCATCGAGAATGAGTTGGAAAATAGTCGTCAGCTTTCTCAAAAACAAGCAGATCAATTAGAAAAGCTGAAAGAACAGCTGGTTACAGCTAAAGAAAAGGCAAGCCAGCAAAGGAATGAGCTTGAAACTGCCAAGGAGCATGTTCAGAAATTATTGGCTGACTATCAAGTCTGTGCCAAGGAGCAAGAGGAACAGAAAACTTCCTATCAAGCTCAACAAAGCCAACTCTTTGACCGTCTGGATAATCTCAAAAACAAGCAGGCCAGAGCTCAGAGTTTGGAAAATATCCTGAGAAATCATAGTAACTTTTATGCAGGTGTTAAGAGTGTTCTCCAAGAAAAAAATCACCTTGGTGGGATTATTGGTGCAGTCAGTGAGCACCTGACTTTTGATGTGCATTATCAAACTGCCCTAGAAATTGCGCTTGGAGCCAGCAGTCAGCATATTATTGTGGAAGATGAGAACGCGGCGACTAAGGCGATTGATTTCCTAAAACGTAACAGAGCTGGTCGTGCGACCTTTCTTCCATTGACGACTATCAAGGCTCGTACGATTTCTAATCAGAACCAAGATGCTATCTCTGCAAGTCTAGGATTTCTGGGTATGGCAGATGAGCTAGTGACCTTTGATCAGAGACTGGAAGCCATTTTCAAGAACTTGCTAGCTACGACTGCTATTTTTGATACTGTAGAACATGCGCGTGCAGCAGCTCGCCAGGTTCGTTATCAGGTTCGTATGGTGACATTGGATGGGACAGAGTTGCGTACAGGTGGTTCCTATGCAGGTGGAGCTAATCGCCAGAATAACAGCATTTTCATCAAGCCAGAACTGGAGCAATTACAAAAAGAAATTGCTGAAGAAGAAGCAAGCTTGCGTTCAGAAGAGTCGAGTATGAAGACCTTGCAAGACCAGATGGCTAGATTGACCGAATCATTAGAAGCAATCAAATCTCAAGGAGAACAAGCTCGTATTCAGGAGCAAGGCTTGTCCCTCGCTTATCAGCAGACCAGTCAGCAAGTTGAAGAGCTAGAAACTCTTTGGAAACTCCAAGAAGAGGAATTAGATCGTCTTTCTGAGGGAGATTGGCAAGAGGATAAGGAAAAATGCCAAGAGCGCCTTACTACAATCGCCAGTGACAAGCAAAATCTGGAAGCTGAGATTGAAGAGATTAAGTCTAACAAAAATGCCATCCAAGAACGTTATCAGAACTTGCAAGAACAGGTAGCGCAAGCTCGCTTGCTTAAGACAGAACTGCAAGGGCAAAAACGTTACGAAGTTGCTGATATTGAACGTTTAGGCAAGGAATTGGATAATCTGAATATCGAGCAAGAGGAAATCCAGCGCCTTCTTCAAGAAAAGGTTGACAATCTTGAGAAAGTTGATACGGATTTGCTCAGTCAACAGGCCGAAGAAGCCAAAACTCAGAAAACAAACCTCCAACAAGGTTTAATTCGCAAGCAGTTTGAATTGGATGATATTGAAGGTAAACTGGATGATATTGCTAGTCATTTGGACCAAGCTCGCCAACATAATGAGGAGTGGATTCGCAAGCAAACACGTGCTGAAGCTAAGAAAGAAAAGGTTAGCGAGCGCTTACGCCATTTACAAAGCCAATTAACAGATCAGTATCAGATTAGCTATACTGAAGCACTAGAAAAGGCTCATGAACTTGAAAATCTCAATCTGGCAGAGGAGGAAGTTAAGGATTTAGAGAAGGCTATTCGTTCACTGGGTCCGGTCAACTTGGAAGCTATTGACCAGTACGAAGAAGTTCACAATCGTCTGGATTTCCTAAATAGCCAGCGAGATGACATTTTGTCGGCGAAAAACTTGCTGCTTGAAACCATTACAGAGATGAATGATGAGGTCAAGGAACGCTTTAAATCAACCTTTGAAGCTATTCGTGAGTCCTTTAAAGTAACTTTCAAGCAGATGTTTGGTGGGGGTCAAGCAGACCTGATTTTGACTGAAGGAGACTTGCTGACAGCTGGGGTTGAGATTTCTGTTCAACCACCAGGCAAGAAAATCCAGTCCCTCAACCTCATGAGTGGTGGGGAAAAAGCCCTATCAGCTCTAGCCTTGCTTTTCTCTATTATTAGAGTTAAGACTATTCCATTTGTGATTTTGGATGAGGTAGAGGCTGCGCTTGACGAAGCCAATGTTAAACGTTTCGGGGATTACCTCAACCGCTTTGACAAGGACAGCCAGTTCATCGTCGTAACCCACCGTAAAGGAACCATGGCAGCGGCTGATTCTATCTATGGAGTGACCATGCAAGAATCAGGTGTCTCAAAAATTGTTTCGGTGAAGTTAAAAGATTTAGAAAGTATTGAAGGATGACAATTAAACTAGTAGCAACGGATATGGACGGAACCTTCCTAGATGGGAATGGACGCTTTGATATGGACCGCCTCAAGTCTCTCTTGGTTTCCTACAAGAAAAAAGGGATTTACTTTGCGGTAGCTTCGGGGCGCGGATTTTTATCTCTAGAAAAATTATTTGCTGATGTTCGTGATGACATCATTTTCATCGCGGAAAATGGCAGTTTGGTAGAGTATCGAGGTCAAGACTTGTATGAAGCGACCATGTCTCGTGAGTTTTATCTATCAACTTTTGAAAGGCTGAAAACGTCACCTTATGTAGATATCAATAAATTGCTCTTGACGGGTAAGAAGGGCTCTTATGTGCTAGATACGGTTGATGAGACCTATTTGAAAGAGAGCCAACATTATAATGAAAATATCCAAAAAGTAGCGAGTTTAGAAGATATCACAGATGATATTTTCAAATTTACAACCAACTTCACAGAAGAAACCCTTGAAGCTGGTGAAGCTTGGGTAAACGAAAACGTTCCTGGTGTTAAGGCCATGACAACTGGCTTTGAATCCATTGATATTGTTCTGGACTATGTCGATAAGGGAGTAGCCATTGTTGAATTAGCTAAAAAACTTAGCATCACGATGGATCAGGTCATGGCTTTTGGAGACAATCTAAATGACTTGCACATGATGCAGGTTGTGGGACATCCTGTAGCTCCTGAAAATGCACGACCAGAAATTTTAGAATTAGCAGAGACTGTGATTGGTCACCATAAAGACCAGTCGGTTATAGCTTATATGGAGGGCTTATAATGGCAGATATAAAATTGATTGCATTGGACTTGGACGGGACCTTGCTGACTACTGATAAAAGGTTGACGGATCGTACCAAGGCAACCTTGAAAGCTGCGCGTGATCGTGGTATCAAGGTCGTATTGACAACTGGTCGTCCCTTAAAAGCTATGGATTTCTTTCTCCATGAGCTAGGGACTGACGGTCACGAAGATGAGTATACCATTACTTTTAATGGTGGTTTGGTTCAGAAAAATACAGGTGAAATCCTTGATAAGACAGTTTTTTCATATGATGATGTGGCACGCTTGTATGAGGAAACAGAGAAATTATCACTGCCTCTTGATGCCATTTCAGAAGGAACTGTTTATCAAATCCAATCGGACCAAGAAAGTCTTTATGCCAAATTTAATCCAGCATTGACCTTTGTTCCAGTGGACTTTGCAGACTTGTCTAGTCAGATGACCTACAATAAATGCGTGACTGCCTTTGCTCAAGAACCCTTGGATGCAGCCATTCAGAAGATTTCTCCAGAATTGTTTGACCAATATGAAATCTTTAAATCACGTGAAATGTTGCTAGAGTGGTCACCAAAGAATGTTCATAAAGCAACAGGTTTGGCTAAACTAATCAGCCATCTTGGAATCGACCAAAGCCAAGTCATGGCCTGTGGTGATGAGGCCAATGACCTTTCTATGATTGAGTGGGCAGGACTCGGTGTTGCCATGCAAAACGCTGTTCCTGAAGTCAAGGAAGTCGCAAATGTGGTAACTCCTATGACCAACGATGAGGAAGCTGTCGCCTGGGCTATCGAAGAATATGTGCTAAAGGAGAATTAAGATATGGGATTATTTGACCGTCTATTCGGAAAAAAAGAAGAACCTAAAATCGAAGAAGTTGTAAAAGAAGCTCTGGAAAATCTTGATTTGTCTGAAGATGTTGAGCCAGCCTTAACAGAAGCTGAGGAACTTCCTCATGAAGAAGCAGAAGTTGAAAGTTCTGAAGAAGCTCTGCTCCAAGAAGAGGAAAATCAAGACACAGTTGAAGAAAGTCTGGATTCAGAACCAACTGTAGAAGTTTCTCAAGAAGAAATAGAAGAATTTCCAAACTCAGAAGAAGTCACAGAGGAAGAGAATACGGAGCTCCTAGAGACTGTAGAAGAAAATAATTCTGAAGTTCTTGAAGCAGAAACGACTCAAGTAGAAGAGACTGTTCAGGAAAAATATGACCGCAGTCTCAAGAAAACTCGTACAGGATTTGGTGCTCGTTTGAATGCCTTCTTTGCCAATTTCCGCTCTGTTGATGAAGAATTTTTCGAGGAACTGGAAGAACTGCTAATTATGAGTGATGTTGGTGTCCAGGTCGCTTCTAACTTAACAGAGGAGCTACGCTACGAAGCCAAGCTTGAAAACGCCAAGAAACCTGACGCACTTCGCCGTGTCATCATTGAGAAATTGGTTGAGCTTTATGAAAAGGATGGCAACTACGATGAAAGAATCCACTTCCAAGATGGCTTGACAGTCATGCTCTTTGTCGGGGTCAATGGTGTTGGGAAAACAACTTCTATCGGGAAACTAGCCCACCGCTACAAACAAGCTGGCAAGAAAGTCATGTTGGTTGCGGCAGATACCTTCCGTGCAGGGGCAGTAGCCCAGCTAGCAGAATGGGGCCGTCGTGTAGATGTTCCAGTAGTAACTGGAGCTGAAAAAGCTGACCCAGCCAGTGTGGTCTTTGATGGCATGGAACGTGCCGTATCTGAAGGTATCGATATTCTCATGATCGATACTGCAGGTCGTCTGCAAAATAAGGATAACCTTATGGCCGAGCTAGAAAAGATTGGTCGTATCATCAAACGTGTTGTGCCAGAAGCTCCGCATGAAACCTTCTTGGCACTTGATGCATCAACAGGTCAAAACGCTCTTGTACAGGCCAAAGAATTTTCAAAAATAACGCCATTAACTGGAATTGTCTTGACTAAGATTGATGGAACTGCTCGAGGTGGTGTTGTTTTAGCCATCCGTGAAGAACTCAATATTCCTGTAAAATTGATTGGTTTTGGTGAAAAAATCGATGATATTGGAGAGTTTAACTCAGAAAACTTTATGAAGGGTCTCTTAGAAGGCTTAATCTAATCAGAAGCAAAAATCCTGCAAGGCACAAACTTGCAGGATTTTTTTTATTCTAAACGACCATCTTGACGATAAGCGATATCTGGTTGCCAAGTCCATTTAGCACCGAATTTTTCAAGTAAGTCAAAGCTTGCTTGAGGTCCCATGCTTCCAGCTTTATAGTCATGAAGTGGGGCACCATTTTCAGCCCAGAGTTCTTCGATACGGTCAATCAATTTCCATGATGCACCAACCTCATCCCAGTGGCTAAAGTTAGTTGAGTTGTTATTTAAGACATCATAGATTAATTTCTCGTATGGTTCTGGGGAAGCACCAGTTGCAGTCGCATCTGTACGGTAATCAAGTGAGTTAGGAGCCAAGTTAAATTCTTCTCCTACTTGCTTCCCATTTAGGCTAAGAGAGAAGCCTTCTGTTGGTTGGATATAGATGGTCAAAATGTTTGGAGCAAGTGGTTCTCCAAAGATAGAATCCATTTGTTTAAAGACGATGTTGACATGAGTTCCTTTTTCAGTCAGACGTTTACCAGTACGGAAGAAGAAAGGAACGCCACGGAATCGATCGCTGTTTACAAAGAAGGCACCAGATGCAAAGGTTTCAGTTGTAGATTCTGGATTCACATTTGGTTCACTACGATAAGAGATATATTTCATGCCATCAATCTTACCAGAGCGGTATTGACCACGGATAAAGTATTCTTTAAGTTCTTCATCAGTTGGGTGATAGAGGTTTTTAAAGACCTTAATCTTCTCAGCACGAATCTCGTCTTTTGTGAAGCTTGCTGGCTTGTCCATGGCAAGGAGAGAAAGCAGTTGTAGTGTATGGTTTTGTACCATGTCGCGGAGGGCACCAGATTGGTCATAGTAGCCACCACGTTCTTCTACACCCAAGCGCTCCGCAAAGGTAATTTGAACATTGTCGATAAAGTCCTTGTTCCACACATTTTCAAAAATCAAGTTTGCAAAGCGAACTGCAAAGATACTTTGGATCATTTCCTTACCAAGATAATGGTCAATACGGAAAATTTGTTCCTCGTCAAATGTTGCTAGGAGCTCGTCATTCAACTTGCTTGCAGTTGCGTAATCTGTACCAAATGGCTTCTCAACGATTAAGCGCTCAAAACCTTTACCATCCACAATATTTTCAGACTTGAGGTGTTTGGCGATAGTTCCAAAGAACTGAGGTGCCATAGACAAGAAGAAGAGCTTGTTGTGTTCAGCTTGGTACTTGTCATTTAGTTCAGCCTGCAATTGACGTAAAGCAATGTAGTGTTCTGTATCATTGACATCATGACTTTGATAGTAGAAGTGACTAGCGAACTCCTGAGCTTGTTCGGTACTATCTGCCAAATCAAGGATGGATTCGACTACAACAGATTCAAAATATTCCTTGCTCCAAGGACGACGAGCAGTTCCAATGACTGCAAAGTGCTCGGAAAGATTGCCGGATTTATATAGTCTAAAAAGGGAAGGGTAGAGCTTGCGTTTAGCCAGGTCTCCACTCGCACCGAAAATTGTAACAATAACCTTAGATGACATCTAGCTACCTAATTTCTATTTTTATTCCTAGTCTTGCTAGGTATGAGGAAACCTCATTTCATAAACTTAATTCTAACATAATTTTCCGAAAAATCAAAAAATCCAATACGAGATAGAAAAAAACTGCAAGGAAATCCTTACAGTTTGCGTTTAGACGTTTAAGACCTTGTCCAAGAACTCTTTCAGACGAGGGTGTTGAGGGTTGTCAAAGATTTGATCAGGTGTTCCGTCTTCAAGGAACTCGCCATCTGCAGTAAAGATAACGCGGTTGGCAACCTGACGGGCAAATCCCATCTCATGGGTTACGATGATCATGGTCATACCTTGCTCAGCCAATTCCTTCATAACGTTTAGTACGTCTCCGACCATCTCAGGGTCAAGAGCGGAAGTTGGCTCATCAAAGAGCATGATATCAGGATTCATGGCGAGTCCACGAGCGATAGCCACACGTTGTTTTTGACCACCTGATAGGCTATCTGGATTAGCATTAGCTTTATCTGCTAGCCCAACCTTGTCAAGCAATTCCATTCCCAATTTCTCAGCTTCTTCCTTAGTCATCAACTTGTGCTCAATAGGAGCAAAGGTGATATTGTCCAATACAGACATATGAGGGAAGAGGTTGAAGTGTTGGAACACCATTCCGATATTTTCACGGACGTGGTCAACGTTGGTAGTTTTTTCAGTTAAGTCATAACCGTTCACAGTGATGTGACCGCTCGTAACTTCTTCTAGAAGATTGAGGCTACGAAGGAAGGTTGATTTACCAGAACCTGAAGGACCGATGATACAAACAACATCTCCTTCATAGAACTTGGTCGTAATTCCTTTTAAAACCTCATTTTTTCCATAGTGCTTGTGTAAATCATTTACATCAATTTTTAGTTTTGCCATTAACGAATCCTCTTTTCTAAGCGTTTCGCTAGTCTAGTCAAAAGTGTGATAATTACAAGATAGAAGATAGCAAGGATTGCATACATCTTGAAACTTTGGTAGTTACGGGCGATGATAATCTTACCAGTTTGGAAGAGTTCAACCAAACCGATAGCAGATACGATGGTTGTATCTTTAAGAGCGATAACGAATTGGTTAACAAAGTTTGGCAACATCAATTTAGTTGCTTGTGGCAAGATAATCTTACGCATGGTTTTTCCATAAGAGATACCCAAGCTTCGGCTGGCTTCCATTTGACCAACCGGAACAGCCTGAATACCACCACGAACGATTTCAGCGATATAAGCAGCCGCATTGAGTGAGAGGGCGATAGTACCAGCTACGAAGTCGTTAATTGGACTTTGTTGGCCTGTGATAGACTCGATGAAGTTTGGAATTCCCCAGAAGATAAAGGCTGCAAGAATCATCAATGGAATACCACGGATAACGTCAACGAAAATCTCAGAGATCACACGAAGAGATTTGTAGGGGCTAACGCTAAACATACCAAAGATAATCCCGATGACAATGGCAATAGCAAATGAGATAAGAGCTAGAGCAAGAGTGATACCAAGACCGCTAAGGAGTTGTTTGTAGTTGTTTTGAAGCAAGCCCCAGATAGTTGTCTCATCAACAGTGCTTGTTGATGCAGATGAAGACTCACTAGCTAGGTATTTATCAAGAATCTTTTGGAATTCTCCGTTTGCTTTAAGGTTTGCAAGTCCGTTGTTGAACATTTCAATTAACTCTGGATTTGCTCCTTTTTTAACGGCAAAGGCTGTTTCACCGATTGGAGTTCCAGCGATTGGAGTTTTCAATTTTTGTCCTTGGCTGATAGAATATTTGAGAACAGGTTCATCATCCATAACGGCATCAATGGCACCAGTGTTTAAACTGTCATACATTGAAGAACCATCAGCAAAAGTTTTGATTTTGTAACCGTATTTGCTTTGATTTTCTGTTAGGAAGGTTTGAGAAGCAGTTCCGTTTTTAACACCAACTGTCTTTCCTTTTAAATCTTCATAAGAAGCAATGGTGCTTGATTCTTTGACACCAAGGATAGTATTGGCAGTGTAGTATGATTCTGAGAAGTCAAAAGTTGCCTTACGAGCATCTGTGACAGACATACCAGCAATGATACCATCAGCTTGTCCAGCTTGAACAGCACTGATAGCTGCATCGAAACCTGGATTGGTGATTTCAATTTCGAAACCTTGGTCTTTAGCGATAGCCTTAATCAAGTCCATATCAATACCAGTAAATTGGTTGCTTGAGTTTTGGAACACAAAAGGTGCAAAAGAAGAATCGCTGGCAATGATGTATTTAGCTTTAACAGGAGTTGCTTTCAGACCAGCTGTAGTAGTTGTAGTTGGTACTGACGAAGAAGACGAAGCAGTCCATTTCTTGATGATTTTATCAAGACTACCATCTTTTTTCATTTCAGCCAAGGCTTGGTTAAATTCAGTAACCAGGTGCTCGTATTTGCTTCCTTTTTTCACACCGAAAGCAAAACTCCCTACAGCTTCACCATCCATTTCAATATGGAGGTCTTGACCTTGGTTGATGGCATATTCGATAACAGGCTTGTCATCCATCATGGCATCAATGGCACCAGCACTCAAGCTGTTGTTCATCAAATCACTAGTGTCAAATGTTTTAATAGTAAAGCCGTATTTATCTTTGATTGTTTCAAGGAAACGTTGAGCGGCAGTTCCGTTTTTAACACCAACAGTTTTACCAGTTAATTGGTCGTACTTGCTAATTTTGTGTGCCTTTGTAGTTGCAATGACAACTTTTGTATCATAGTAAGTATCAGACATGGTGAAGACTTTTTCACGTTCTTTCGTCTTTGTCATCCCTGCCATGATAGCGTCAGCTTGACCAGCTTGAACCGCATTTACCGCTGCATCAAATCCAGGATAGGACATCTGAATATTCCATCCTTTAATCTCAGCGACTTTGTTGATAATGTCCACATCAATTCCTTTATAAGTTTGATCTGAATCTTTAAACTCAAAAGGTGCATAGGCGGTATCAGACACAATCTTAATCGTCTCTGCTTTCGCAATACCTAATGAGAAAATTGGGAATAAAATTAGCAAAAATGCTAGAAATTTTTTCTTCATTTTTAGTCTCCTTTTCCGAATATTTTCCCATTATATCAGAAAAAACAAAAAAATGCAAATCTAGGGACTTTTATGTTAGAAGATATAACATAAAAGCTCTTTATTTCTTTCTTGAACTGCTACCACAAAGTGCTATAATAACAGTATATAATGGAAGAAAAGAGGACGGAGATGTGAAGAACAAAAGAATTTTTAAAGACTTCCAAGCTTCTCAAATGCGGTTAAACCTCTACACAAGCCCCTTGTTAGCCTTTGCTTTTGTCTTTATAGGAGAGTTTGTGGCTTATACTTTATATGGTATTAGTTTGTTAGCTCTCATCGGACTTGCTAGAAATTTTGGAGAGGCTGGTCAAGCTTTTGCAATCTACTTGCAGACCTTGCAGCAGAGCTTGATGGATAAAACAGGTGATTTTCGTTTAATTTTAGAATTGCTGGCCTTTGGTTTTATTCTCAACACTGTGTTCAGATGGACTAGAAAAGTTGAGAAAAGACCTATTCGAACTTTGGGATTTTATAGAGAGAATTTCCTCAGCAATCTCTTTAAAGGATTTGGCCTAGGCCTGGCACTTTTTCTTCTGACCTTGTTAGGTTTAGTGGCCTTGGGGCAATATCGTTTTGAGTCTATTCACTTAAATCCTTATTCGCTTGCCTTTGTTGTCTTTACTATTCCATTTTGGATTTTACAGGGGACAGCAGAAGAAGTGGTGTCCCGTGCTTGGCTCCTTCCCCAATTGGCCTCAAGAACTAATCTAAAACTTGCTGTTCTTATATCTAGCCTATTCTTTACCCTGCTTCATGTGGGAAATTCTGGTCTCACACCTCTATCTCTAATGAATCTCTTCTTATTCGGAGTTGCCATGGCTCTTTACCTTCTCAAAACTGATACAGTTTGGAGTGTGGCAGGTATTCATGGTGCTTGGAATTTTGCTCAAGGAAATCTCTGTGGGATTTTAGTTAGTGGTCAGCAGTCAGGAACATCGCTGATGACCTTTTTACCACAAGGTAATCAAGATTGGCTATCAGGTGGTTCTTTTGGCATAGAAGGTTCTATCATGACAAGTCTGGTCTTGCTACTGCTGATTCTCTACCTCGTCTATCAATTAAAGAAAGAAAATGAAAGGATGTGACTTCGGTCCGTCCTTTTCTTCGTGAAAATGATACAAGTATGCTAAAATAGGAATAGCACATGGAGAGAGGATTCTTATGATCAATCGTATTACAGATAATCAATTTAAACTAGTATCAAAATATCAACCATCAGGAGATCAACCCCAAGCTATCGAGCAATTGGTAGATAATATCGAGGGTGGAGAAAAAGCTCAGATTCTGATGGGGGCGACCGGAACAGGAAAGACCTATACCATGAGTCAGGTTATTTCCAAAGTCAATAAACCAACTCTGGTCATCGCCCACAATAAAACTCTAGCAGGACAGCTCTATGGGGAGTTTAAGGAATTTTTCCCTGAAAATGCAGTTGAGTACTTTGTGTCTTACTATGATTATTACCAACCTGAGGCCTATGTCCCTTCTAGTGATACCTATATTGAAAAAGATAGTTCTGTCAATGACGAGATTGACAAACTTCGTCACTCAGCTACTTCGGCCCTTTTGGAGCGCAATGATGTTATTGTCGTGGCCTCAGTCTCTTGTATCTATGGTTTGGGTTCGCCCAAGGAATACGCTGATAGTGTCGTTAGTCTCCGTCCAGGTCTTGAAATTTCTCGTGATAAACTTTTGAATGACTTGGTTGATATCCAGTTTGAACGTAATGATATTGATTTCCAACGGGGAAGATTTCGTGTGCGTGGGGATGTGGTGGAGATTTTCCCAGCATCTCGTGATGAACACGCCTTTCGAGTAGAATTTTTTGGAGACGAAATTGACCGTATCCGTGAGGTTGAGGCTCTGACAGGTCAGGTCTTGGGAGAAGTGGATCATTTGGCGATTTTCCCTGCGACTCACTTTGTGACCAATGACGACCACATGGAAGTTGCCATTGCAAAGATTCAAGCCGAGTTGGAGGAGCAACTAGCTGTCTTTGAAAAGGAAGGTAAATTGCTTGAAGCCCAGCGCTTGAAACAACGGACAGAGTACGATATCGAAATGCTGCGTGAGATGGGCTATACCAACGGGGTTGAGAACTATTCACGTCACATGGATGGACGGAGTGAGGGTGAGCCTCCTTATACCCTTCTCGACTTCTTCCCAGATGATTTCTTAATTATGATTGATGAGAGCCACATGACAATGGGGCAAATCAAAGGCATGTACAATGGGGACCGTTCGCGTAAGGAAATGCTGGTTAATTATGGTTTCCGTTTGCCATCAGCTTTGGACAATCGACCTCTCCGTCGTGAAGAGTTTGAAAGCCATGTGCATCAGATTGTTTACGTTTCAGCGACACCTGGTGACTATGAAAATGAACAGACCGAGACAGTGATTGAGCAAATCATTCGACCAACAGGTCTTTTGGATCCTGAGGTGGAAGTTCGTCCGACTATGGGACAGATTGATGACCTCTTAGGTGAAATCAATGCCCGTGTTGAGAAAAATGAGCGTACCTTTATCACAACCTTGACCAAGAAAATGGCAGAGGACTTAACCGACTACTTCAAGGAAATGGGCATCAAGGTCAAGTACATGCACTCGGATATCAAGACCTTGGAGCGGACGGAGATAATTCGTGACCTGCGCTTGGGTGTCTTTGATGTCTTGGTCGGAATCAACCTGCTCCGTGAAGGGATTGACGTTCCCGAAGTGAGTCTCGTAGCCATTCTTGATGCTGACAAGGAAGGTTTCCTTCGTAATGAACGTGGTCTTATCCAGACAATTGGTCGTGCTGCTCGTAACAGTGAAGGGCATGTCATCATGTATGCGGACACTGTGACTCAGTCTATGCAACGTGCCATTGATGAAACGGCTCGCCGTCGGAAAATCCAGATGGCCTATAATGAAGAACATGGTATCGTTCCACAAACTATTAAGAAAGAAATCCGTGACCTAATTGCAGTAACTAAGGCAGTTGCTAAGGAAGAGGACAAGGAAGTCGATATCAATAGCCTAAACAAACAAGAACGCAAAGAACTCGTCAAGAAACTAGAAAAACAAATGCAAGAAGCTGTCGAAGTGCTTGACTTTGAACTGGCTGCACAGATTCGCGATATGATGCTGGAAGTCAAGGCGTTGGATTAGGGGAATTTTATGAATATTTTAGTTATTAATGGACATCCTGATAAAGAAAGTTACTGCCAAGCAATTTTTCAAACGATTGTAGAAAATATAGACTCAAAGAGACATGAACTTGAAATGATTAATCTTAATGAGGAAGAGTTTGATCCTGTTTTACGTTATGGTTATCGACAAAGGATGGAGGACGATCCGTTTATTCTACGATCTCAGGAATTAATTCAGTGGGCAGATCATTTCATTTTTGTTTATCCAATTTGGTGGAGTAGTATGCCTAGTCTATTGAAGGGGTGGATTGATCGTGTTTTTACGCCAGGCATTGCATACTCAGCAAATAATCGAGGAAGCTTTATTTTGAACTACTTGAGAGGTAATCAGTTTAAAAAGTTACTAAAAGGAAAAACAGCTAGTATTTATGCAACCTCCATGGCACCAACTTGGTGGTACAAAGTATTTTCAGGTCCGATTAATATTCCAGACAGTTATGGAATATCAGTATTAAAGAATGCTGTCCTGAATCATTGCGGTATCAAAACAAAGAGGGTTTCAATCTTAGGAGAGTTAGGACGTGAAGTGAATACAAGTTCAACAAGAGAAAAATTTCTACAAAAAGTAGCAAAGGAAGTCAGACTGTTGGATTAAGGAGAAGAAAATAAATGACGGTTGTTATCAAATCAATGGAAACTCCTGAAGAGATAGAAAGTAAATCTCTCGTTCACTGGAAAGCGTGGAGAGAGGCTTATGACGACCTTTTGCCTGCAGAATTTCAGGAGACAATGACATTGGAAAGGTGTCGATTCTTTAGTCAAAAGTATCCAGAAAATACATTGATTGCGATAGATGGCATGAAGGTAGTTGGTTTTATCAGTTATGGAAAAGGTATCGCACAAAAGTTAGTTAGAGCAGCTTTGACTGCTCTTAATCATTTTTCTGAAATTTTCTTATGGGTATTGAAAGATAATAAGCGAGCCATAGCTTTCTATCAAAAAATGGTTTTTACTTTTGATGGACAAGAAAAGATGCTTGAACTTGGAAAGCCCATAAAGGAAAAACGTATGGTATTCTATTCTAAATAATTTTACAAAGTAGAAGCTAATGGCACTGGTGCAAGTCTGAAAATTTAATAAATTAGAAAGTGAGTAAATTTATGTCCCGTTCCCAATTAACGATTTTAACAAATATTTGTCTGATTGAAGATCTCGAAACCCAGCGCGTGGTTATGCAGTATCGCTCTCCTGAAACCAATCGCTGGTCTGGTTATGCCTTTCCAGGAGGTCATGTAGAAAATGGTGAGGCTTTTGCGGAGTCTGTCATTCGTGAAATCTACGAAGAAACAGGGTTGACTATCCAAAATCCTCAACTTGTCGGCATTAAAAATTGGCCTCTGGATACAGGCGGGCGCTATATCGTCTTTTGTTATAAGGCGACTGAGTTCTCTGGTACCCTTCGCTCTTCAGATGAAGGAGAAGTTTCTTGGGTGCAAAAAGACCAGATTCCAAACTTGGATCTGGCCTATGATATGTTACCATTGATGGAGATGATGGAAGCTCCTGACAAATCTGAATTTTTCTACCGCCACCGTACAGAAGATGGCTGGGCGAAGAAAATCTTCTAGTCTTTTACTAAATAACCTAGCTGATCTAAGGCCTCCTCGATATAGTGGAGGTCTTGTTGTGTTTCGGCTTCAACTAGGTGGTAATGGATACCATCTGTTAATTCAGACAGAGGTCTAAAATCTGAATGCTCAACTTGTTCTAGAAAATGTTGCACATCTCTACGACAAGACAGTTTCAGCAAGGTTTCAATTTCTCCATAGACGGGATGGTCAATCAAGGTGTTTTGAACACGTCCGCCATTATCTACGATAGCAAGGAGTTCTTGACCGATTTCTTCAACTTCATGTTTCACTTTGAAAAGTTTGTGAACATAAGGGTTGGTTTCAATTTGCTTATAGACGTAGCCACGATTGGTGGATAGGATAGGAGCGCCATCGGCTCTTAAAATTGCAATGTCCTGTACAATGACCTGGCGTGTAACATGAAAATGTTCAGCTAAACTTTGGCCATTGAGGGCTTTAGGAGTTTCTTTCAAGAGTTGGAGCAGGGCTTGTTTGCGATCTTTTGTCATAGTTCTTCCTTTTAACGGCGTTTGCGAAGCACTTTATAGACAGCTAGTGCTAATGTATAGTCTACCATACTATGGATAATTGTACCAAATCCAACTAGCACAAATAGAACATAAAACATATTTTCTACATTGGTACCAGAAGTTGCGTAAAAAACGACGCAGGCTAATACTTCAGCAAGGGCATGAACGACAGCTAAAACAAAGTTGAAAATCCAGGAAGATTTTGCTTTATCTAGGGTATCGGGGAATTTTTGTAGGTAAAGAGCTCCTAAAGTCCCAAAAAAGATATGGGAAAAAGCTCGAAATACGATAACCATGGGATAGCCAGCCATCAAAAATCCAAAACTAGAGGCTAGGATGACGAAAACTGCCATCAAGGGAGATAGGAACATGGCGATAAAAATAGCAATGTGGCTCCCCAATGTATAGGAAGCAGGTGGAATGACAATCTTGAAAGGCATAACAATTGGAATCAAAATCGCAATAGCCGTTAAGAGGGCTGTCATTGTCATAAATTGGGTCTTTTTCCGTGTATTCATAAGAATCTCCTTTTAGTGTATATACACTAGTATAGTACAATAAACAAGACAATAAAGCAAGGATTTACTTAGGTTTATAGATCATTTTAAGTTAAAGTCTCGCAAATATTTCATTAAAAACACAAACTACATCAAACAAAATCTCCACATTCAAGTTTGAAAGCGGAGATTGATTTTATTTTTTCAATGTTTGTAGCCTTGGGACAATAGCTAGGGTTAGAACTGCAGAAATAACTAATTCAGCAATTGAGTTTGTTGAGATAACGGTTGCTAAGAGTTTTTGGATATTACCATCAAAAACATTTCCAAAAAGGTAGAAAATTCCACCAAGTACAAAGACAGTGTTGGTAAGTGAACCAAGGGCACCGGCTAGGATTAGCCCGGTCTTGTTTTTCATTAGTTTATAGATTAGATAAGGAGTTAAACCAATCAAAATACGTGGGACAATGGCAATGATAGCTGAATAGATGTTTCCGTTTGGCACGAATGGAGAGAAGAGATAGCTTGTCGGCAGAATAGTAATCGTATTAACGGTCAAGCTAAGAAGCCCCATCAAAAATCCAAGTGTAACCCCAACTCGTGGACCGTAGATAATGCTGGCAATAATGACAGGAATATGAACGATAGTCGGTTTGATTGGGAATGGAAAAAGGTTAAAGATAAGTGAGCTTAGAAAATGAATCACAAGCATGGTTGCAAAGAAGATAGCAATGGGCGCAATATTAGAGCGTTTTTTCATCGAGAGTTTCCTTTATTCTTTCTAAAATAATTGTGAGGTCGGCTAAAGCTCCTCTTCCATGATCGCCGCAAGCTAGTAGGGATTCTTTAGGAGCAATCAGCTGATAGCCGTAGGCTTCTAATGTTTTCAGATTAGCCTGAGTTGCCGGATGGTCATACATTTTTGTATTCATAGCTGGTGCGATGAGTTTTGGGATATGACTTGGCAAGGCTAGAGCCGTACTGGTTACTATGTTGTCCGCAAATCCGTGGGCTAATTTTGCAATAGTGTTAGCAGTTGCAGGGGCCACGATGAGTAGATCAGTTTCTTTTCCAAGTTCGATATGATTGACTTGATCAGGATAGGGTTCCTTCATGACATCCAAGTGGACAGGATTCTGTGAGAGTACCTGTAGTGTCAAAGGTTGGATAAACTCAGTAGCAGCCTGAGTCATTAAAACAGTGACTTGATGACCTTGTTTTTTTAGAGAACTGACTAAATCTGCCGACTTGTAAGAGGCGATAGACCCCGTTACAGCCAAGAGAATATGTGCCATAGCTTTCCTTTCTATGAATGATAGGCTTGAATCTTTTCAAGGAGGAGTTCTGCAATTTCTTCTTTAGTCTGGACTGTTTGAAGCTGATTTTTCTCAACAAAGATAGCACGATGCTGGTTTGCTGAAATTTGAGTCAGGTCATTTGCGATAATCAAGTCTGCTTGGTTCTTGATAAGACTTTTTCTAGCAATGTCAACCAGATGATCTTCGTTAACATCAACCAGTAGCTTAAAGCCAATCAGATGAATAGCTGGATTCCACTCCTTGACTAAAGAGATGATTTTTGGTGTTTTTTTCAGGAATAAAACCTGAACCTCGTCAGTTGAAGAAATCTTAGCTTGATGATTTTGCTTGCTTAAAAATTCTTCTAGATTGGAACTAGATTGAACTTCCTCAACCCCTGTCATATAGACAGGAGTGTAGTCGGACACCGCCATTGAGTGAATCAAGACCTGATAATCCTGAACACGTTCTTGAATTTCCAGTAGAAGGTCCTTGGTATTGTTAATTTCTCGAATGATTAGGTTGGGATGGGCTTCTGGCTTCAGAGCTCGTTTTGTCGTTATTAAACAAACTTCATGTCCTGAAGCAAGCAAAGTCTCTGTGATGATTTTGCCCAAGCGACCTGTAGAATGGTTAGTGATAGAGCGGACGCTATCGATAGCTTCACTGGTACCGCCCGATGTAACTAAAATTTTCATAGCACTATTGTACACAAAAATAAACGGTAAGTAAAATGAAAGTGATAAAAATTTGGTAAAAGGAAAGAATATAGTTTCAAACTATAAAGCCATATAAAATTTAAGAAAGGACTCTAAAAACCTTAAAAACAGGGATATTTACGAACGTTTAGAGAGTTTTGGGATGTTAAAAATCTTGTTTTGTGTTATAATGAATTATCATAAAAGAGGTTATAGGAGTTTTGAATGAAAACAGATATTGAAATCGCACAGAGTATTGAGTTGAAGCCAATCGTTGATGTTGTAGAGAAACTTGGTATTTCTTACGATGATTTGGAGTTGTATGGAAAGTACAAGGCTAAGCTCAGCTTTGATAAAATTCGTGCAGTTGAGAGCAATCCAGTTGGGAAATTGATCTTGGTTACTGCCATCAACCCAACACCTGCAGGTGAAGGAAAATCAACTATTACCATTGGTCTTGCGGATGCCTTGAACAAGATTGGCAAGAAAACCATGATTGCTATTCGCGAACCATCTCTTGGTCCAGTAATGGGAATTAAGGGTGGTGCAGCTGGAGGTGGTTATGCTCAAGTTCTGCCAATGGAAGACATCAACCTTCATTTTACTGGGGATATGCATGCCATTACAACTGCCAACAATGCTCTTTCTGCCTTGATTGACAACCACTTACACCAAGGAAATGAGTTGGGAATTGACCAACGTCGTATCCTTTGGAAACGTGTTGTGGACTTGAACGACCGTGCTCTTCGCCATGTAACAGTTGGGCTTGGTGGCCCTCTAAATGGTATTCCACGTGAGGATGGCTTTGACATTACAGTTGCTTCAGAGATCATGGCAATTCTTTGCTTGGCAACGGACATCGAGGACTTGAAACGTCGTTTGGCGAATATCGTTATTGGTTATCGTTACGACCGTACACCAGTTTCTGTAGGTGATTTGCAGGTTGAAGGTGCCTTGGCTTTGATTTTGAAGGATGCTATTAAACCGAACCTGGTTCAGACAATTTACGGTACACCTGCCTTTGTACACGGTGGTCCATTTGCCAATATTGCTCACGGATGTAATTCAGTCTTGGCAACAAGCACAGCCCTTCACTTGGCTGATTACACAGTTACTGAAGCTGGTTTTGGTGCGGACCTTGGTGCTGAAAAATTCCTTGATATCAAGACACCAAACTTGCCAACATCTCCAGATGCAGTTGTCATTGTTGCAACCCTTCGTGCCCTTAAGATGAATGGTGGTGTGGCTAAAGACGCTCTTACTGAAGAAAACGTAGAAGCAGTTCGTGCAGGTTTTGCTAACTTGAAACGCCACGTTGAAAATATCCGTAAGTTCGGTATTCCAGCAGTCGTAGCTATTAATGAATTTGTATCTGATACAGAGGCTGAAATTGCAGCCTTAAAAGAACTCTGTGCTTCAATCGATGTACCAGTTGAATTGGCTAGTGTTTGGGCTAATGGGGCAGAAGGTGGAGTGGCACTGGCTGAAACCTTGGTTAAAACAATCGCTGAAAACCCAGCTAACTACACTCGTCTTTATGACAACGACATTTCTGTCCAAGAAAAGATTGAAAAGATTGTTACTGAAATCTATCGTGGTTCAAAAGTAAACTTCGAAAAGAAAGCTCAAACTCAAATCGCTCAAATTGTTCAAAATGGCTGGGATAAATTACCAATCTGTATGGCTAAGACTCAGTATAGTTTCTCAGACAATCCCAGTGCACTTGGAGCACCTGAAAACTTTGAAATTACCATTCGCGAATTGGTGCCAAAATTAGGTGCAGGCTTCATAGTTGCCTTAACTGGAGATGTCATGACCATGCCAGGACTTCCAAAACGACCAGCTGCTCTAAACATGGATGTTGAAAGCGATGGAACCGTTCTAGGCTTGTTCTAATAGTTTAATTGAATTCAAATGAGTTTGGAAATACTATCCAAGCTCATTTTTTATCTAGATATAAGGAGTTGCCTTCTACACGTAACCAGTCTAGGTAAAGATATTTTCCCTGAATTCTGATATAATAGAAATATTGACTTCAAGAGTAAGGAAGAGAAGATGAACGCATTATTAAATGGAATGAATGACCGTCAGGCTGAGGCGGTACAAACGACAGAAGGTCCCTTGTTAATCATGGCAGGGGCTGGCTCTGGGAAGACTCGAGTTTTGACCCACCGCATCGCTTATCTGATTGATGAAAAGCTGGTCAATCCTTGGAATATCTTGGCCATTACCTTTACTAACAAGGCTGCGCGTGAGATGAAAGAGCGTGCTTATGGTCTCAATTCAGCCACTCAGGACTGTTTGATTGCGACCTTCCACTCCATGTGTGTTCGTATACTACGTCGCGATGCGGACCATATTGGCTACAACCGCAATTTTACAATTGTAGATCCTGGTGAACAGCGAACGCTCATGAAACGCATTCTCAAGCAGTTGAACTTGGATCCGAAAAAATGGAATGAACGAAGCATCTTAGGAACCATTTCCAATGCTAAGAATGACCTGATTGATGATGTAGCTTATGCTGCCCAAGCTGGCGATATGTATACGCAAATCGTGTCCCAGTGTTACACGGCTTACCAAAAAGAGCTTCGTCAGTCGGAGTCGGTTGACTTTGATGATTTGATTATGCTGACCTTGCGTCTCTTTGATCAGAATCCTGATGTCTTGACTTACTATCAACAGAAATTCCAATACATCCACGTTGATGAGTACCAAGATACCAACCATGCCCAGTACCAATTGGTCAAACTCTTGGCTTCGCGCTTTAAAAATATCTGTGTGGTTGGGGATGCGGACCAGTCTATCTACGGTTGGCGTGGTGCTGATATGCAGAATATCTTGGACTTCGAAAAGGATTATCCCCAAGCCAAGGTTGTTTTGTTGGAGGAGAATTATCGCTCAACTAAAACCATTCTCCAAGCGGCTAATGAGGTTATCAAAAACAATAAAAATCGCCGTCCTAAGAATCTCTGGACTCAAAATGCTGATGGGGAGCAAATCGTTTACTATCGTGCCAATGATGAGCTAGATGAGGCTGTATTTGTAGCCAGAACTATAGATGAACTTGGTCGGAGTCAAAACTTCCTTCACAAGGATTTTGCAGTTCTTTATCGTACTAATGCGCAGTCCCGTACTATCGAGGAAGCCTTGCTCAAGTCAAATATTCCTTATACCATGGTTGGCGGAACCAAGTTCTACAGCCGTAAGGAAATCCGAGATATTATCGCTTACCTCAACCTCATTGCCAATTTGAGTGACAATATTAGTTTTGAGCGTATTATCAACGAACCGAAACGTGGAATTGGGCCAGGTACAGTTGAGAAAATCCATGACTTTGCGAATATGCAAGACATGTCCATGCTAGATGCTTCAGCCAATATCATGTTGTCTGGTATCAAGGGTAAAGCAGCCCAGTCTATCTGGGATTTTGCCAATATGATTCTGGATTTGAGGGAGCAACTGGACCACTTAAGCATTACTGAGTTGGTTGAGGCTGTTCTAGAAAAAACAGGTTACGTCGATATTCTAAATGCTCAAGCGACTTTAGAAAGCAAGGCTAGGGTTGAAAATATTGAAGAGTTCCTTTCTGTGACGAAAAACTTTGATGACACCTCTGATGGGCCAGAAGAGGAAACCGGTCTGGACAAACTGAGTCGTTTCTTAAATGATTTAGCCTTGATTGCGGATACAGATTCAGGTAGTCAGGAGACATCAGAAGTGACCTTGATGACCCTACATGCTGCTAAAGGTCTCGAGTTTCCAGTTGTCTTTTTGATTGGGATGGAAGAAAATGTCTTTCCACTTAGTCGTGCGGCTGAAGATCAAGATGAATTAGAAGAAGAACGCCGTCTGGCCTATGTAGGAATTACGCGTGCAGAGAAAATTCTCTATCTGACAAATGCCAACTCGCGCCTGCTTTTTGGTCGTACCAACTACAACCGTCCAACTCGTTTTATTAACGAAATCAGCTCAGACTTGCTTGAGTATCAAGGTCTGGCGCGTCCAGCAAATTCAAGCTTTAAGGCATCATATAGCAGTGGTGGTCTTGCCTTCGGTCAAGGTATGAGTTTGGCGCAGGCCCTCCAAGACCGTAAACGTAGTGCTGCCCCAAAATCTATCCAGTCAAGCGGTCTTCCGTTTGGTCAATTTACAGCTGGAGCAAAATCAGGGTCTAGCGAGGCAAATTGGTCCATTGGTGACATTGCTCTCCACAAGAAATGGGGAGAGGGAACTGTTCTGGAAGTTTCAGGAAGCGGTGCTACGCAGGAATTAAAAATCAATTTCCCAGAAGTAGGTTTGAAAAAACTTTTAGCTAGTGTAGCCCCAATTGAGAAAAAAATATAATTTTCCATCCTTCTCACGAATAATAAAGTGAGGAGGATTTTTATGTATAGTATTTCATTCCAAGAAGATTCACTGTTGCCAAGAGAAAGGCTGGCAAAAGAAGGAGTTGAAGCGCTCAGTAATCAAGAGTTGCTAGCTATTTTACTTAGGACAGGAACACGTCAAGCTAGCGTTTTTGAAATTGCCCAGAAAGTTTTGAACAATCTTTCAAGCCTAACAGATTTGAAAAAAATGACCCTGCAGGAATTGCAGAGTCTGTCTGGTATTGGCCGAGTTAAGGCCATAGAATTACAAGCTATGATTGAACTGGGCCATCGTATTCACAAACATGAGACTCTTGAGATGGAAAGTATTCTCAGCAGTCAAAAGTTGGCCAAGAAGATGCAGCAGGAGTTGGGACATAAAAAACAAGAGCACCTGGTGGCGCTCTATCTCAATACTCAAAATCAAATCATCCATCAACAGACCATTTTTATCGGTTCTGCAACTCGTAGTATCGCTGAGCCGCGAGAGATTCTTCACTATGCTATCAAGCATATGGCGACTTCTCTCATATTGGTTCACAATCATCCTTCGGGAGCGGTAGCCCCTAGCCGAAATGATGATCATGTCACTAAACTTGTAAAAGAAGCCTGTGACCTGATGGGGATTGTCCTTTTGGACCATTTGATTGTCTCTCATTCTAATTACTTTAGTTATCGTGAAAAGACGGATTTAATCTAAAGTTCATTAACGACATAGTCAAAGAGGTTTTTATCTTTGGGGCGATTTTCAAAAAGAAACTCTGGATGCCATTGGACACCGAGAAAGGCGATATCATCCGTACTCATGACAGCTTCAATAATGCCATCCTTAGGATCATGAGCCGCAATCTTTAAGTTAGGTGCTAAATCCTTGATGCTCTGATGGTGGAAGGAGTTGATATGGGAAATTTCTCCATAGATTTCTCGAAGAACAGTATCAGGTTCTGTTACCAAGCGTTGAGTTGTGTACTCAGCAGAACAATCCTGCCAATGGTCTTCGATATCTTGGTACAAAGTTCCACCCATGGCAACGTTAAAGAGTTGAGTTCCACGGCAGACAGAAAAAATTGGCTTTTTCTGTTTAATAGCTTCCTTGATGAGGGCTAGTTCGAAGATATCCCTTTGAAGGTGGTAGTCATCGCTATCGATGGTTTTTGGTTCACCATAGAATTTTGGATCAACATTTTGCCCACCTGTCAAGATGAGCTTGTCAATCATACTGATATAGTGGCAGGCCATTTCTTGATCACCAATCGGTAGGATGATGGGAATTCCTCCAGCTTCTTTAACGCCTTCAACAAAGCCTTTTGCTACGTAGCTCATCATGATGTCATCATCTGGATGAGTTTTTTCGTTTCCTGTAATCCCAATAACTGGTTTTTTCATAAAATGATTTTCGCTTTCTAATCCTCTTTTCGCATGAAGTAGAGGAGGGTTTGGAGTTCACTTGTCAAATCGACATACTGAACGACCACGTCTTTTGGTAAATGCAGATGGACTGGTGAAAAACTGAGGATTCCTTTCACTCCAGCATCCACCAAGAGATTGGCAACCTCTTGTGACTTGACGCTGGGAACTGTCAGGATAGCAGTCTTGACATCAGCATCCTTGATTTTATCCTTGATTTGAGAAATCCCGTAAATGGGAATCCCATCAGGAGTTTGGGTACCGACTTCGGGATGGTCATCTAGGTCAAAGGCCATGATAATTTTCATCTTGTTACGCTCGTGGAAGCGGTAGTGGAGAAGGGCATGGCCCATATTTCCAATACCTACCAGCATGACATTGGTAATAGAGTTATCATTGAGCAAATCGGCAAAAAACGTCATCAGTTTTTTGACATCATAGCCAAAACCACGACGACCTAGTTCACCAAAATAGGAAAAATCACGACGTACGGTCGCTGAATCAATACCGATAGCCTCTGCAATTTGCTTAGAGTTGGCACGTTCAATCTTTTCTGCATGAAATCTCTTAAAAATTCGATAGTAGAGAGAGAGTCTTTTCGCTGTAGCTTTTGGAATAGCAGACTGTTTATCTTTCACAAAATCACAACCTTTCTATTCTTCTATTTTATAGAAACATTGTGAAAAAATCAACAAAAACAAGAAAAAACTAAGAAAAATCTTAGTTTTAATGTAAAAAATCTGCATGTGATAGAAAACGGTAGAGGTCTCCGACCAGTCCTTGGTAAACTTCCTGCCCCTTAAAAGTCAGAGAAGTCACATAAAGTGTATCTGGTAGGGTAACGCATCCTGACAGAGCCAGCATGAGAGCCTCATAATCTTCATACTTGAGAGTCCGCTCTACATGATAGTTATCCTTATAGGTCAGTTCAAACATTTTGGCTCTATCTTTCCGATTTTGTAAAGACACCACGTTCTACCAAGCTATCCATGAGGAAATAGAATTTTTCCTGATGAATGTGGTGGTCTTCTGATTTGAAAATATCAACCAGACGTAGCCCAAACTTGTCAGTGATATTGATTTTAGCACCTGTAAGTTCCTTGTTAATGATGATTTTGAGTTGGAATCCCTCACCGCTGTTCGGAACTTTTTCCAAAAGGCGAGTCAATTCATAGTTACCAACCTTAGTCTCAAAAAAGGTGTTGTCCTTAAGGGTGAATTTTTTAACAGAAGGGCTAAGAGTGTAGTCGTAACGACAATTTTTTAACTGAATGGTTTTTTCAAATGCCATATGGCTAACCTCCGATAATTTCTTTTAAGGTTTTTGCGAGGGTTTGTAGGTCTTCAACAGTATTTTGTGGCGATAAACTGATACGAACGGATTCCTTCAAGCGTTCTGAATTTGCGCCATACATGGCTTCGAGAACATGGCTGGATTGGACAATGCCCGCAGTGCAGGCTGAGCCAGTAGAGATTGAAATTCCAGCTAAATCTAGACGAAGGAGTAAGAGGTCATTTTTCTGGCCAGGAAATCCAATATTGAGAACATAAGAGAGATGGTGTTCGCCTATATTCAAGTAATATTGAATGCCCTCTAGCTCTGCCAGAAAGGCAGTTTCTAGATTTTGTACATGTTGGAAATGTTCTTCTTGTTTTTCTAGGTCTTCTTTTAGGGCTGCAACCATGCCTACGATGGCAGCTAGATTTTCAGTTCCAGCACGTTTTTTCTGTTCTTGGTCTCCACCATGGAGATAGGAATCAAAGTCCATGCTAGATGCGTAGAGGAAGCCGATTCCCTTAGGACCATGGAATTTATGGGCTGAAGCAGTGAGAAAATCAATGCCCAATTCTTCTGGGTGAATAGGGATTTTGCCGATTGCTTGAACTGCATCAACATGATAAGCAGCAGGGTGTTGCTTGAGTATTTGTCCAATTTCAGCAATGGGAAGTAGGTTTCCTGTCTCATTATTGGCAAACATGGTAGAAACCAAGATTGTATCTTTACGTAAGGCCTCTTGAATTTGCTGGGCCGTGATTTCTTGATTTTTTGGCTGGATAATGGTTACTTCAAAACCAAAGTGTTGAACCAAGTAATCAATTGTTTCAAGGACAGCATGGTGCTCAATGGCAGTTGTGATGATATGTTTTCCTTTTTCTTGGTGACGAAGGCAGTAGCCAATGATAGCAGTATTGTTGCCTTCAGTCCCACCAGAAGTGAAAAAGATATGTTGAGGTTTTGTCTCTAGTAATTGAGCTAGTTCCTGACGGGCTTCACGCAAAAGTTTGCCAGCTTGACGACCATGACCATGGATACTAGATGGATTGCCATGGGTTTCTTGCATAACCTTGGTCATAGCTGAAATAGCAACTGCTGACATAGGAGTCGTTGCAGCATTGTCCAAATAAATCAAAGAATCACCTTATTTCTTTTTGTTGTAGGCAAAGAGTGGGCTGACTGGTTTTCTTTCGTGGATACGGACGATAGCATCACCAATTAACTCACTTGCAGTGATGTAGCATACGTTTTTAGGAGTTTTTTCTTTTGTTGCTACTGAATCAGTCACAAGAATTTCTTTAATATTAGTATTATCAAGAAGTTCAGCAGCACCTTCGACGAAGAGACCGTGGCTAGAAACAGCATAGATTTCTGTAGCCCCTTCACGTTCAACGATTTTAGCAGCTTCAGAGAAGGTACGTCCTGTATTCAGAATATCGTCAATTAAGATAGCTTTTTTACCTTCCACATCACCGATAATATAACCTTCGTTGCGAGTTGCGTCGTCTTGAGGGTAGTCGATAATGGCGATAGGAGCATCAAGATATTCAGCCAAGCTACGGGCACGCTTTACACCTGAATTCTTAGGGCTAACAACAACAACATCTGAACCAAGTAAGCCCTTATCGCAGTAATGTTTTGCAAATAGAGGAACTGTATAGAGGTTGTCAACAGGAATATCAAAGAAGCCTTGAACCTGAACGGCATGCAAATCAAGCGTAAGGACACGGTCAACTCCAGCCTTAACAAGCATATTGGCAACTAGTTTAGCTGTAAGTGGCTCACGAGGTGAAGCAATGCGGTCTTGACGTGCATAGCCAAAATATGGAAGGACAACGTTGATACTGTGGGCACTTGCACGAACACAAGCATCAACCATGATTAACAATTCCATTAGGTGGTTGTTAACAGGGAAACTTGTTGATTGGATGATGTACACATCATAACCACGGACACTTTCTTCGATATTCACTTGGATTTCTCCGTCTGAAAATTGACGTGACGATAGTTTTCCAAGTGGGACACCAACAGCTTGAGCAATTTTCTGTGCAATCTCTTGGTTAGAGTTGAGTGCGAAAAGTTTCATGTTTTTTCTATCTGACATTATAGACCGTCCTCTGTAAACTTTTTAAATCCTAGCCATATCTACCTAGCCTATATGAACTGGGATTTTTGTATTTTATCTCTTATATTTTACCAAAAAATGGAGATTATTTCAGCTATTTTTCATGCTTTTGACAAATCGAACCAATTTTGAAGGAGCTTTTTGATAAGCAATCTGATTTTCCTCTAAAAATTGCTGGAAATCTTGTTTCCCTTGCTCGTGATTCTCAACTTCAAGCTCTAATTCGTAATCTGTAATATCAAAGTACTGACTTTCATCTAGCGCCATGAGACCAATAGCTGTTTGCATTTCATAGCGAAGCGTTGTTAGACAGCCAAGAATCTGCCATTCACTAGTTTTAATACCATGTTTAGCCAATTCATCCAGTACTAGCCCTTGAGGAAGTTCTTTCTTGCTCAGATAGTTTTCAGCATCTTTTAGTTGCAATTTTTGATTGTATTCCATGTTTCCGACACTTTGTGGGACTTTGAGTGTCAATTCTGCCCAGTCTTCAAAGGTTCGAATACGCATAGCGACTTTCTTTTCTCGCAGTTCAAAATCAAGCGTGTCCATGTAGTAATTTTTTTGAAGAACAGGAGTGACACCTGTGAACTGGTCTTTTAGACGATTGTATTCATCTTTTTTCAATAGTGTTTTCAATTCAATTTCTAAATGTTTCATTTTTCTTACCTTTTCATTATCGTTGAAAGCGGATTTATGGTATAATAAGCATTGTGTTTATTGTATATGAATCTGGAGAAAAAATCAAAGATATTTTTGAAGGATAATATGAGAACAAGGGAGAATATATGACCTTAGAATGGGAAGAATTTCTAGATCCTTACATTCAAGCTGTTGGTGAATTAAAGATTAAACTACGTGGTATTCGGAAGCAATATCGTAAGCAAAATAAGCATTCTCCGATTGAGTTTGTGACGGGTCGGGTCAAGCCAATTGAGAGCATCAAAGAAAAAATGGCTCGTCGTGGCATTACTTATACGACCTTGGAACACGATTTGCAGGATATTGCCGGTTTGCGTGTGATGGTTCAGTTTGTAGATGACGTCAAGGAAGTAGTGGAGATTTTGCGCAAGCGTCAGGATATGCGGATCATACAGGAGCGAGATTACATTACTCATCGAAAAGCATCAGGCTATCGTTCCTATCATGTGGTAGTAGAATATACGGTTGACACTATCAATGGTGCTAAAACCATTTTGGCGGAAATTCAAATACGTACCTTGGCCATGAATTTCTGGGCAACGATAGAACATTCTCTCAACTACAAGTACCAAGGGGATTTCCCAGAGGAGATAAAGAAGCGACTGGAAATTACAGCCAAGATTGCTCATCAGTTGGATGAAGAAATGGGTAAAATTCGAGATGATATCCAGGAAGCTCAGGCTCTTTTTGATCCTTTGAGTAGAAAATTAAATGACGGTGTAGGAAACAGTGACGATACAGATGAAGAATACAGGTAAACGAATTGACCTGATAGCTAATAGAAAACCACAGAGTCAAAGGGTTTTGTATGAATTGCGAGATCGTTTGAAGAGAAATCAGTTTATACTCAATGATACCAATCCAGATATCGTTATTTCCATCGGTGGTGATGGTATGCTCTTGTCGGCCTTTCATAAGTACGAAAACCAGCTTGACAAGGTCCGCTTCATTGGTGTTCACACTGGACATTTGGGCTTCTATACGGACTACCGTGATTTTGAGTTGGACAAGCTAGTGACTAATTTACAGCTAGATACCGGAGCAAGAGTCTCTTACCCTGTTCTGAATGTGAAGGTTTTTCTCGAAAATGGTGAAGTGAAGATTTTTAGAGCACTAAATGAAGCCAGTATCCGCAGGTCTGATCGAACCATGGTGGCGGATGTTGTGATTAACGGTGTCCACTTTGAACGTTTTCGTGGAGATGGGCTAACAGTTTCGACACCGACTGGTAGTACAGCCTATAACAAATCACTTGGCGGAGCTGTTTTACACCCTACCATTGAAGCTTTGCAATTAACGGAAATTGCCAGTCTTAATAATCGTGTCTATCGAACCTTGGGTTCATCTATTATTGTTCCTAAGAAGGATAAGATTGAACTTATTCCAACAAGAAACGATTACCATACCATTTCGGTTGACAATAGCGTTTATTCCTTCCGCAATATTGAACGAATTGAGTATCAAATCGACCATCATAAGATTCACTTTGTCGCATCACCGAGCCATACCAGTTTTTGGAACCGCGTTAAGGATGCTTTTATCGGCGAGGTGGACGAATGAGGTTTGAATTTATCGCAGATGAGCATGTCAAGGTTAAGACCTTCTTAAAAAAGCACGAGGTTTCTAAGGGGCTGCTAGCTAAGATTAAGTTTCGAGGCGGAGCTATTCTGGTCAATGGTCAACCACAAAATGCGACGTATCTATTGGATATTGGAGACCTTGTTATCATCGATATTCCCGCTGAGGAAGGTTTTGAAACTCTCGAAGCTATCGAGCGCCCACTGGATATTCTCTATGAGGATGACCATTTTCTAGTCTTAAATAAACCCTATGGAGTGGCTTCTATTCCTAGTGTTAATCACTCCAATACCATCGCTAATTTTATCAAGGGTTACTACGTCAAGCAAGACTATGAAAATCAGCAGGTTCACATTGTAACTAGACTTGATAGAGATACTTCTGGCTTGATGCTCTTTGCTAAGCACGGCTATGCCCATGCACGATTAGACAAGCAGTTGCAGAAGAAGTCCATTGAAAAACGCTACTTTGCTTTGGTTAAAGGCGATGGACACTTGGAGTCAGAGGGGGAAATTATTGCTCCGATTGCGCGTGATGAAGACTCCATTATTACCAGACGCGTAGCTAAAGGTGGAAAGTATGCTCATACTTCTTACAAGATTGTAGCATCTTATGGGAATATTCATTTGGTAGACATTCGCCTGCACACTGGTCGAACCCACCAAATCCGAGTCCATTTTTCTCATATTGGTTTTCCTTTGTTGGGAGATGACTTGTACGGTGGTAGTCTAGACGATGGAATTCAGCGCCAGGCCCTACATTGTCATTCCTTAACTTTTTATCATCCATTTTTAGAGCAAGACTTGCAGTTAGAAAGTCCCTTGCCGAATGATTTTAGCAACCTTATTACCCAGTTATCAACTAATACTCTATAAAAACAGTTTCAGAGTATAATTATTATCTAAAAGGAGAAAACTCATGGAAGTTTTTGAAAGTCTCAAAGCCAACTTGGTTGGTAAAAATGCTCGTATCGTTCTCCCTGAAGGGGAAGAACCTCGTATTCTTCAAGCGACTAAACGCCTGGTAAAAGAAACAGAAGTGATTCCTGTTTTGCTTGGAAATCCTGAAAAAATTAAAATTTATCTTGAAATCGAAGGTATTGAGGACGGTTATGAAGTCATCGACCCTCAACACTACGATAAATTTGAAGAAATGGTTGCTGCTTTAGTGGAGCGTCGCAAGGGCAAAATGTCTGAAGAAGATGCACGCAAGGTTTTGGTTGAAGATGTCAACTATTTTGGTGTTATGTTGGTTTACTTGGGCTTGGTTGATGGAATGGTGTCAGGAGCGATTCACTCAACAGCTTCAACAGTTCGTCCAGCTCTTCAAATCATCAAAACTCGTCCAAATGTAACTCGTACTTCAGGTGCCTTCCTCATGGTTCGTGGTACGGAGCGTTACCTCTTTGGGGACTGTGCCATCAATATCAATCCAGACGCTGAAGCCTTGGCTGAAATTGCAATCAACTCAGCAATTACAGCTAAGATGTTTGGAATCGAGCCTAAAATTGCTATGCTAAGCTATTCTACTAAAGGTTCAGGATTTGGAGAAAGCGTTGATAAGGTTGTTGAAGCAACTAAAATTGCTCACGACTTGCGCCCTGACCTTGAAATCGATGGTGAGTTGCAATTTGATGCAGCCTTTGTTCCTGAAACTGCAGCTTTGAAAGCTCCCGGAAGTACAGTAGCTGGTCAAGCAAATGTCTTCATCTTCCCAGGTATCGAGGCAGGAAATATCGGCTACAAGATGGCCGAACGTCTCGGTGGTTTTGCGGCTGTTGGTCCTGTTTTGCAAGGTTTGAACAAGCCAGTTAACGACCTTTCTCGTGGATGTAATGCTGATGATGTTTACAAGTTAACACTTATCACAGCAGCCCAGGCAGTTCATCAATAAGATTTAGTCCTCTTTCCCTTGGGAAGAGGCTTTTTATACTCAATGAAAATCAAAGAGCAAACTAGGAAACTAGCCGCAGGCTGTACTTGAGTACGGCAAGGCGACGTTGACGTGGTTTGAATTTGATTTTCGAAGAGTACTAATACTAGGAAAAGGACAGTTAGAATCTTCTGTGTTATACTAGAAATATGTTAGATTTGAAAGAATACGGTATCGTCATGTGGCCAGAGGAGAAGATTGTTTCTTTTCGTGAGAAACTTCTTTCCTGGTATGATGAAAACAAAAGAGATTTACCGTGGCGTAGAAGTAAAAATCCTTATCATATATGGGTGTCTGAAATTATGCTCCAGCAGACTAGGGTGGATACGGTTATTCCCTATTACGAACGATTCTTGGACTGGTTTCCAACAGTGGAAAGTTTGGCAACTGCCCCTGAAGAACGTTTGTTGAAGGCTTGGGAAGGTTTGGGTTATTATTCTCGAGTTCGTAATATGCAGGCTGCAGCTCAGCAGATTATGGCTGACTTTGGTGGTCAATTTCCAAACACCTATGAAGGAATTTCCAGCTTGAAAGGAATTGGACCTTACACAGCAGGAGCGATTTCCAGTATTGCTTTTAACTTGCCTGAGCCAGCTGTAGATGGTAATGTCATGCGAGTGCTGGCACGTCTGTTTGAAGTTAATCATGATATCGGAATTCCTAGCAATCGCAAAATTTTTCAGGCAATGATGGAAATCTTGATTGACCCAGAAAGGCCTGGTGACTTTAATCAAGCCTTGATGGACTTGGGCTCAGATATTGAGGCACCTGTAAATCCCAGACCAGAAGAAAGCCCAATTAAGGACTTTAGTGCAGCATATCAGAATGGAACCATGAACCGTTATCCAATCAAGGCTCCAAAGAAAAAGCCTGTTCCTATTTATCTTAAAGCCTTAGTTGTGAACAATTCTCAGGGACAATTTTTACTTGAAAAGAATGAAAGTGAAAAGCTATTGGCAGGTTTTTGGCATTTCCCACTGGTAGAAGTAGGTGACTTTTCGCAAGAGGAGCAGTTTGACCTCTTCCATCAGGTTGCAGAAGAAAGTGTGAATTTTGGACCCAGTCCAGAAGAGAGTTTCCAGCAGGACTATGACCTAGATGTTGATTGGCTTGATATTTATTTTGACACTGTTAAGCATGTCTTTAGTCATCGCAAGTGGCATGTTCAAATTGTAGCAGGTCAGGTGACTGACTTCCAGGATTTTTCAGATAGGGAAGTTCGCTGGCTTTCACCAGAAGAGTTCAAGGATGTTCCACTTGCCAAACCCCAACAAAAAATCTGGCAGGCTTATGCACAAGCTAAGTTAGACAGTAGCAAAGACTAGCTATTGTGTTTTCTTGTTATTTTTTTGATATAATAGTAGAGAAAAAGGTGAACAAATGAAAAAAATATTAATTGTAGATGATGAAAAACCAATCTCGGATATTATCAAGTTTAATATGACCAAGGAAGGTTACGAGGTTGTAACTGCTTTTAATGGTCGTGAAGCGCTAGAGCAATATGAAGCAGAGCAACCAGATATTATTATTCTGGATTTGATGCTTCCAGAAATTGATGGTTTAGAAGTTGCTAAGACTATTCGCAAGACTAGTAGTGTACCTATTATCATGCTTTCAGCTAAAGACAGTGAATTTGATAAGGTTATCGGTTTAGAGCTTGGTGCAGATGACTATGTAACCAAACCCTTCTCAAATCGTGAGTTGCAGGCGCGTGTTAAAGCTCTCCTTCGTCGCACGGACTTGGCTTCTGTAGATAATCAAGAGTCAGATGAAAAGAAAACCCAACCCTTGCAAATTGGGGACTTGGAGATTGTGCCAGATGCTTATGTAGCTAAAAAATACGGTGAAGAACTAGACTTAACCCACCGTGAATTTGAGCTCTTGTACCACTTGGCTTCTCATATTGGTCAAGTGATTACCCGTGAACACTTGCTTGAAACGGTCTGGGGTTATGATTATTTTGGAGATGTTCGGACTGTTGACGTAACTATCAGACGTTTGCGTGAGAAGATTGAAGATACACCAAGTCGTCCAGAGTATATCCTAACACGTCGCGGTGTTGGTTATTATATGAGAAATAATGATTAAACTAATAAAAGACACAGTTTTAACCAGTGATTTTATCTTTATCCTCATTCTACTTGGCTTTATTTTAGTTGTGACCTTGCTTTTACTAGAAAATCGTAGGGATAACATTCGGTTGAAGCAAATCAATCAAAAGGTAAAGGACCTGATTGCAGGAGATTATTCTCAGGTATTGGATATGCAGGGAAGTTCTGAAATCACTAATATTACCAATAATCTCAATGATTTATCAGAAGTAATTCGTTTGACTCAAGAAAATCTGGAACAAGAGAGTAAACGATTACACAGTATCCTCTCTTACATGACAGATGGTGTCCTCGCGACCAATCGTCGTGGTAAGATTACTATGATTAATGACATGGCTAAGAAACAGCTAGGCGTTCAGAAGGAAGATGTTCTAAACAAAAGTATCCTAGAATTGCTTAAGATTGAAGATGAGTATGAACTTCGTGATTTGATCACCCAAATTCCTGAACTCATGATTGATTCTCAGGATGCCAATGGTGAATATCTGAGCCTTCGTGTACGCTTCGCCTTGATTCGTCGAGAGTCTGGTTTTATCTCAGGTCTGGTTGCCGTTCTGCATGATACAACGGAGCAAGAGAAGGAAGAGCGTGAACGGAGACTCTTTGTTTCCAATGTTAGTCATGAGTTACGGACTCCACTGACTAGCGTAAAATCCTATCTTGAAGCCTTGGATGAGGGGGCCTTGTCAGAACCTGTCGCACCAGACTTTATCAAGGTATCTCTAGATGAAACTAACCGTATGATGCGAATGGTGACGGATCTCCTCCATCTTTCACGGATTGATAATGCGACCAGTCACCTAGATGTGGAACTGATTAACTTTACTGCCTTTATTACCTTTATCCTTAACCGCTTTGATAAGATGAGGGGATCAGACGAAGAAAAGAAATATGAATTGGTCAGAGATTATCCGATTACCTCTGTCTGGATTGAAATTGATACAGACAAGATGACACAGGTGATTGATAATATTCTCAACAATGCCATTAAATATTCTCCAGATGGTGGAAAAATCACAGTGACCATGAAGACAACTGATGATCAGATGATTTTATCCATCTCAGACCAAGGCTTGGGTATTCCTAAGCAGGATTTACCACGTATCTTTGACCGTTTCTACCGTGTGGATCGTGCTAGAAGCCGTGCTCAAGGTGGAACAGGGCTGGGACTGTCTATCGCTAAAGAAATTATCAAACAGCATAAGGGCTTTATTTGGTCCAAAAGTATATATGGTAAGGGATCAACCTTTACCATTGTGCTCCCTTATGATAAGGATGCAGTGAAAGAAGAAGTATGGGAGGACGAAATAGAAGACCAGAATGAGTGAAACAGGCTTTAAATACAGTATTTTAGCGTCGGGTTCCAGTGGAAATTCCTTTTATCTGGAAACCCCAAAAAAGAAACTATTAGTGGATGCAGGCTTATCTGGTAAGAAAATCACCAGCCTACTTGCTGAAATAAATCGCAAGCCAGAAGACTTGGATGCCATCTTGATTACGCATGAGCATTCTGACCATATCCATGGAGTAGGAGTTTTGGCTCGCAAGTATGGTATGGATCTTTATGCCAATGAAAAGACCTGGCAGGCTATGGAAAATAGCAAGTATCTTGGCAAGGTAGATTCTTCGCAAAAGCATATCTTTGAAATGGGCAAAACCAAAACCTTTGGAGATATTGACATAGAGAGTTTTGGTGTTAGCCATGATGCAGTCGCACCGCAGTTCTATCGCTTTATGAAGGATGACAAGAGTTTTGTCCTTTTGACAGATACAGGTTATGTTAGTGACCGTATGGCGGGAATTGTCGAAAATGCGGACGGCTATCTTATCGAGTCCAACCATGATGTAGAGATTCTGCGAGCAGGTTCTTATGCTTGGCGACTCAAACAACGAATCCTATCGGATCTCGGTCACCTTTCTAACGAGGATGGTGCCGAAGCTATGATTCGTACCTTAGGAAATCGCACTAAGAAAATCTACCTTGGTCACTTGTCTAAGGAAAACAATATCAAGGAGCTGGCTCACATGACTATGGTCAATCAGCTAGCTCAAGCTGATCTGGGAGTCGGAGTAGACTTTAAGGTTTATGATACCTCACCAGATACCGCAACACCATTGACAGACATATAGAAAGAACGCTGAGAAGGTGTTCTTTTTATATTGACTGAACACCTAAAAAGTAATACAATGGTGTTACCATTAAAAAAGGGAGTGCAAAAAATGACTACTATTACATTAAAAGTTTCTGAAGCTGACAAAACATTTATGAAAGCAATGGCTAAGTTTGAAGGAGTTTCCCTGTCGGAACTTATCCGCACCAAAACTCTTGAAGCTCTAGAAGATGAATACGATGCTCGTGTGGCAGATTTAGCCTATCAAGAGTATTTAGAAGACTTGGAAAAAGGAGTTGAACCCATTACTTGGGAAGAAATGATGCATGATTTAGGCTTGGAGGATGAATAATTTGTATAAATTAGTTCCAACAAGACGTTTCATCAAGCAATTGAAAAAATTGGATCGTTATACGCAGAAGATAATTACAAACTATTTACAAACCAATGTTTTGGAAGACCCAAGACGACACGGAAAGGCTTTGGTTGGTAATCGCGTTGGTCAATGGCGCTATAGAATTGGTAATTATCGAGTTATCGTACAAATTGTAGATGATGAATTAGTCATTGCTACTTTAGAAGTTGGTCATCGGAGAGATATTTATTGAATTAAAGTTGAGTAATAACAGTATAGAAAGTGAGGAGAGTAAAATTTGAAGAAAAAATGGTTTTTTGCAGATTATTATGATACAACAATTATTTTACTTGCTTTAATCTCTGTTATTCTGGTATTACTTGGATTTGCTGAGATGATTGATTTAGACAGTCCTCCATACAGTATTATTGACTTACTACTTTGGTTTGTGTTTGTGGTAGATTATGTTTGGCGGTTCTTTTCAAGTGAAGCAAAATGGAGGTTTATACTTGAAAATATCTTTGACTTGTTAGCTATCCTTCCTTTAAATGCTATTTTTACAGTATTTCGATTAGGGCGTATTTTCCGCTTAGCAAGGCTGACAAAATTACTGAAACTGACTCGTTTACTTAGAATAATTGGACTTACAGGTAAATTAGAAAGAAAAATTAGTAGATTCTTACGGACAAATGGCCTGATTTATATCTTGTATGTTAATATCTTTATTGTTCTAGTAGGAAGTTCAATTTTATCTGTAGTTGAAGAAAAATCTTTCTCAGATAGTCTTTGGTGGGCTCTTGTGACAGTAACCACTGTTGGTTATGGTGATATTGTTCCAGTTTCCCTTTTTGGGAAATGGCTAGCTGTTTTATTAATGTTGGTAGGGATTAGTACAATAGGAATGTTAACAAGTGCCTTGACGAACTTTTTTGTAAAAGATAATCCAGGTGAACAGATAAAACTTGATAAACTACAAGACGAATTATCGAGCCAAAGAATATTAATAGAGAAACAATCTGAGAAAATCGAAGAACTACAGCGAATGATACAAGATTTGATTGAAAAAAGGTAATTTTGACCATTTAAAAACCACTCGATGAGTGGCTTTTTTACAATCCTGCAAATTCTTTGATTTCTTGTGCTGACATTGAAGAGTCGCAACGGACATTGATTTGTCCATCTGCAATGTGAACGAAGCCTGGTACAGTTGGGATTCCGTAGCGTGAGCGGAATGCTTGTAACTCATTGAGTTGGCTTGCTTCTTCACTGTTGATGAAGTAGATGTGAGCTTTAGTTTCAGCTACGACACCTGCCAATGTACCTGCAAATTTACGGCAGTAAGGGCAAGTTTTGCGACCGATAAAGAAGGTTGCAGTTTCTTTTTTATCAAGAGCTTCTTGCGCACGCGCAACTGTAGTGACTTCAAGGTCTTTGATATTATCTAAAAATTGTTCCATGAGATTACCTCGCTTTCATTGATAAGTCTAGTATGCCATAAAGTTTCTAAAATTGCTTAGATTTGATACGAAAAAAAGATGAGATTGGTTGGTCTCATCTTTTATAGGGTTTTATTTTACAAAAGCATTGATTTCTGCTTCGATGTTAGCAATTTTAGCTTGTGATTCTTCGTTGGTTTCACCTACAACTGCAATGTAGAACTTGATTTTTGGTTCTGTCCCTGAAGGGCGAACGGCAATCCACGAACCGTCAGCAAGTGTGTATTTCAACACATCACTTGGAGGAGTTGTCAAGTTTGTAACAGTGCCGTCAGCAGCAGTAGCTGTTTGAGCTTTGAAGTCTTCTACGACAGTGATAGCTGTTGCATTCCATTCTTTTGGAGCATTGTTACGGAATTTAGCCATAATCGCTTTGATTTGTTCAGCACCATCGACACCTGAAAGGGTAACAGAGATAGTTTTTTCAGCGTAGTAGCCGTACTCTTTGTAGATTTCTTCGATACCGTCAGCAAGGGTCAAACCACGTGAACGGTAGTAGGCAGCAAGTTCAGCAACGACAAGAACAGCTTGGATAGCGTCTTTATCACGTACGAATGGTTTAATCAAGTAACCGAAGCTTTCTTCAAATCCCATCATGTAAGTGTGATTGTGTTTTTCTTCGAATTCTTGGATTTTTTCAGCGATGAATTTGAAACCAGTCAGAACGTTGAACATAGTTGCGCCGTAGCTTTCAGCAATCTTCGTTACCAAGTCAGTTGATACGATAGATTTGCAAAGGGCTGCATTTTCAGGCAGAGTTCCGGCATTTTTGTGGGCTTCCAAGATGTATTTTGCCATGATAGCACCGATTTGGTTACCTGAAAGGTTGAGGTAGCTACCATCTTTTTGAAGAACTTCAACACCAACACGGTCAGCATCAGGGTCAGTTGCCACAAGAACATCTGCACCAACTTGACGACCAAGTTCTTCAGCAAGGGCAAAGGCTGCTTGGCTTTCTGGGTTTGGAGATTTTACAGTTGAGAAATCAGGATCGGCAGTTGCTTGCGCTTCAACGACTTGAACAGAGTCAAATCCTGCTTGGGCAAGAGCGCGACGAGCCAACATTTCACCAGTACCATGAAGTGGTGTGTAGACAATTTTCATGTCTTTACCAAATTCTTCAATCAAGGCTGGGTTGATGTTTACGTCCTTAACCTCTTTAAGGTATTCTACGTCAACAGCTTCGCCGATAACTTCAATCAAGCCAGAAGCTTTTTCAGCTTCCACATCAGCAACTTCAACTGCAAATGGGTTTTCGATAGCACGGATATAAGTAGTCAACGCGTCCGCATCGTGTGGAGGCATTTGTCCACCGTCTTCACCGTAAACCTTGTAACCGTTAAATGGTGCAGGGTTGTGGCTAGCTGTGACCATGATACCTGCGAAACAGTTGAGGTGACGAACTGCAAATGAGAGTTCTGGAGTTGGACGAAGGCTTTCAAATACATAAGATTTGATGCCGTGTTTAGCAAGAACTGCCGCAGATTCAAAGGCAAACTCAGGTGAGAAGTGACGGCTATCGTAGGCAATTGCTACACCGCGTTCTTTTTCGTTTCCACCTTTTGACTCAATCAAACGAGCCAATCCTTCAGTAGCTTGGCGAACAACGTAGATGTTGATACGGTTTGTACCAGCACCAATCAACCCACGCATACCTGCAGTACCAAATTCAAGGTTTGTATAGAAGGCATCTTCCTTCGTTTTTTCATCCATATTTTCTAAATCTTGACGAAGGTAGTCAGGAAGCTCCGCAAAATCAACCCATCTCTGGTAATTTTCTTGGTAAGACATTGAAATTCTCCTTTTTGTAAATTGTTTTAACCGTTCACATTATAGCACTTTTTAGCGTTTTAGTAAAACCTTAGCATAACTTACATAAAAGTAGTAACATATGCCTGTTTATCAAGTCTTGAATGCCTTAGGGAAACATGCTATACTACTTTTATGATTATTTTACAAGCTAATAAAATTGAACGTTCTTTTGCAGGAGAGGTTCTTTTTGATAATATTAACCTACAAGTTGATGAACGTGATCGGATAGCCCTTGTTGGGAAAAATGGTGCAGGTAAGTCTACTCTTTTGAAGATTTTGGTTGGAGAAGAGGAGCCAACTAGTGGTGAAATCAATAAGAAAAAAGATATTTCTCTGTCTTACCTAGCTCAAGATAGCCGTTTTGAGTCTGAAAATACCATCTACGATGAGATGCTTCATGTCTTTGATGACTTGCGTCGGACTGAGAAACAACTTCGTCAGATGGAGCTGGAGATGGGTGAAAAATCTGGTGAAGATTTGGATAAACTGATGTCAGATTACGACCGCTTATCTGAGAATTTTCGCCAAGCAGGTGGCTTTACCTATGAAGCTAATATACGAGCGATTTTGAATGGATTCAAGTTTGACGAATCTATGTGGCAGATGAAAATTGCCGAGCTTTCGGGTGGTCAAAATACTCGTCTGGCACTTGCCAAAATGCTCCTTGAAAAGCCAAATCTCTTGGTCTTGGACGAGCCAACCAACCACTTGGATATTGAAACTATCGCTTGGCTAGAGAATTACTTGGTAAACTATAGCGGCGCCCTTATTATTGTCAGCCACGACCGTTATTTCTTAGATAAGGTTGCGACAATTACGCTAGATTTGACCAAGCATTCCTTGGATCGCTATGTGGGTAACTACTCTCGTTTTGTTGAGTTAAAGGAGCAAAAGCTAGCTACTGAGGCAAAAAACTATGAAAAGCAACAAAAGGAAATCGCTGCTCTGGAAGACTTTGTCAATCGCAATCTAGTACGTGCTTCGACGACCAAACGAGCCCAATCTCGACGCAAACAACTGGAAAAAATGGAGCGTTTGGACAAACCTGAAGCTGGCAAGAAATCAGCCAACATGACCTTCCAGTCTGAAAAAACGTCGGGCAATGTTGTTTTGACTGTTGAGAATGCAGCTATTGGCTATGATGGGGAAATATTGTCAGATCCTATCAACCTAGACCTTCGTAAGATGAATGCTGTTGCTATTGTTGGACCAAATGGTATTGGCAAGTCAACCTTTATCAAGTCTATTGTGGACCAGATTCCTTTTATCAAGGGTGAGAAGCGCTTTGGCGCCAATGTTGAGGTTGGTTACTATGACCAAACCCAAAGCAAGCTGACACCAAGTAATACTGTACTGGATGAACTCTGGAATGATTTTAAACTGACACCAGAAGTTGAAATTCGTAACCGTCTAGGTGCCTTCCTTTTCTCAGGAGATGATGTTAAAAAATCAGTCGGCATGCTGTCTGGTGGCGAGAAAGCCCGTTTACTTCTGGCTAAACTTTCCATGGAAAACAACAACTTCTTGATTCTGGATGAGCCAACCAACCACTTGGATATTGATAGCAAGGAAGTGTTGGAAAATGCCTTGATTGACTTTGATGGAACTCTTCTATTCGTCAGTCACGACCGTTACTTTATCAATCGTGTGGCAACTCATGTACTGGAATTGTCTGAGAATGGATCAACTCTCTATCTTGGAGATTACGACTACTATGTCGAGAAGAAAGCAGAAGTAGAAATGATTCAAACTGAGGAAATTTCAACTACTAATCAAGCAAAAGAAGCAAGTCCAGTTAATGACTATCAAGCTCAGAAAGAAAGTCAAAAAGAAGCCCGTAAACTCATGCGACAAATCGAAAGTCTAGAAGCTGAAATCGAAGAGTTAGAAAGTCAAAGCCAAGACATTTCTGAACAAATGTTGGAAACAAACGATGCCGGCAAACTGGTGGAATTGCAGGCTGAACTGGACAAAATCAGCCATCGTCAGGAAGAAGCTATGCTTGAGTGGGAAGAATTATCAGAGCAGGTGTAAAGATGGAACATCTTGGAAAGGTATTTCGTGAATTTCGGACAAGTGGAAATTATTCTTTAAAGGAGGCGGCAGGGGAGTCCTGTTCAACTTCTCAGTTATCTCGCTTTGAGCTTGGGGAGTCTGACCTAGCAGTCTCACGTTTCTTTGAGATTTTGGATAACATTCATGTAACAATCGAAAATTTCATGGATAAGGCTAGGGATTTCCATAATCATGAACATGTTGCCATGATGGGACAAATTGTACCCCTTTACTACTCAAATGATATTGCAGGTTTTCAAAAGCTTCAAAGTGAACAACTTGAAAAGGCTAAGAGTTCGACAAATCCACTCTATTTTGAGCTGAACTGGATTTTGTTGCAAGGTCTGATTTGTCAAAGAGATTCGAGTTATCATATGGAGCAGGATGATTTAGATAAGGTAGCAGATTATCTCTTCAAAACAGAAGAATGGACCATGTATGAGTTGATTCTTTTCGGTAACCTCTATAGTTTCTACGATGTAGACTATGTCACTCGGATTGGTAGAGAAGTCATGGAGAGGGAGGAATTTTATCAAGAGATTGGTCGCCATAAGAGATTGGTTTTGATTTTGGCCCTCAATTGTTACCAGCATTGTTTAGAGCATCTTTCTTTTGACAATGCAAGCTATTTTGAGACTTATACAGAGAAGATTATTGGTAAAAACATTAGTCTGTATGAACGAAATATTTTACATTACCTAAAAGGCTTTGCCTTGTACCAAAAAGGACAGTGTAAAGAAGGTTGTAAGCAAATGCAAGAGGCCATGCATATTTTTGACGTGCTAGATCTTCCAGAGCAAGTAGCCTACTATCAGGAACACTACAAAAAATTTATCAAAGATTAATTTTCCCAAATAAGGGAAAAATGAAAAAGCTCCTTTCGGTTTTGATACAATAGTTTCAAAATTTGAGAGGAGTTTTTATATGAATCGCTATGCAGTACAGTTGATTAGTCGCGGAGCTGTTAACAAGATAGGGAATATGCTCTATGATTATGGAAATAGTGTCTGGTTGGCTTCCATGGGGGCCATAGGCCAGACTGTTTTAGGAATGTATCAGATTTCTGAACTCGTCACATCTATTCTCGTAAATCCCTTTGGCGGAGTCATTTCAGACCGTTTTTCTCGTCGTAAGATTTTAATGGCGGCAGACCTTGTTTGTGGGATTCTTTGTCTGGCTATTTCTTTTATAAGGAATGACAGCTGGATGATTGGAGCTTTGATTTTTGCCAATATTGTTCAGGCTATTGCTTTTGCCTTTTCTAGACCAGCAAATAAGGCCGTTATCACCGAATTGGTAGAGAAGGATGAACTGGTCCTCTACAATTCTCGTTTGGAGTTGGTCTTGCAGGTTGTCAGCGTGAGTTCTCCTGTACTTTCTTTTCTTGTTTTACAATTCTCAAGTCTCCATCTGACGCTCTTACTAGATGCTTTGACTTTTTTTATAGCATTTGTTCTAGTGGCCTTACTTCCAAAAGAAGAACCAATGGTTCAAGATAAGAAACTTTTTACTGGTAAAGATATTTTTGCAGATATCAAAGATGGCTTGCACTATATCTGGCATCAAAAAGAGATTTTCTTTCTCCTGTTAGTGGCTTCCAGCGTTAATTTCTTTTTTGCGGCTTTTGAGTTTTTGCTTCCTTTTTCAAATAAACTATATGGAGTAGAAGGAGCTTATGCGACTATCTTAACCATGGGTGCGATTGGCTCAATTATAGGAGCACTGATAGCAAATAAATTTAAATCAAGTATGAATACACTTTTGTTCTTATTGATTTTAACAGGAGTAGGAGTTTTCATGATGGGTTTGCCACTGCCCAATATTTTAACCTTTTCTGGAAACCTGATTTGTGAACTCTTTATGACGATTTTTAATATTCACTTCTTTACACAGGTACAGACCAAGATTGATGGAGAATATCTGGGTAGGGTATTGAGTACCATTTTTACACTGGCAATTCTCTTTATGCCGATTGCGAAAGGTTTGATGACCTTTCTTCCAAGTGTCCATCTTTATTCTTTCTTGATTATTGGACTTGGAGTTGTAGCCTTATCTTTCTTAGCTCTCGGATATGTTCGAACTCATTTTGAAAAAGAGACATAAGTTTGCTTGGACTTCAAAAATAATTCCAATCTAAGTGTTTTTTTCGCCCTTCTCGTTTGTGAGAAGGGCTTAATTTATGGTAAAATAGTTTTATGAATAAAAGAATGAATGAGTTGGTCGCCTTGCTCAATCGCTATGCGACTGAGTACTATACCAGCGATAATCCCTCGGTTTCAGACAGTGAGTATGATCGCCTTTACCGAGAGTTGGTCGAGTTAGAAACTGCCTATCCAGATCAAGTGCTAGCAGACAGTCCTACCCATCGTGTTGGTGGCAAGGTTTTAGATGGTTTTGAAAAATACAGTCATCAGTATCCTCTTTATAGTTTGCAGGATGCTTTTTCACGTGAGGAGCTTGAAGCTTTTGATGCGCGTGTTCGTAAGGAAGTGGCTCATCCGACCTATATTTGTGAGCTGAAAATCGATGGCTTATCTATCTCGCTTACTTATGAAAAGGGGATTTTAGTTGTTGGTGCAACACGTGGAGACGGTTCTGTTGGGGAGAATATAACAGAAAATCTTAAGCGTGTTAAGGACATTCCTTTGACCTTGCCAGAAGAACTAGATATCACAGTTCGTGGGGAATGTTACATGCCACGCGCTTCTTTTGACCAGGTTAACCAAGCTCGCCAAGAAAATGGAGAGCCTGAATTTGCCAATCCTCGTAATGCGGCAGCAGGCACCCTGCGACAGTTGGATACAGCAGTAGTTGCCAAGCGCAATCTTGCGACTTTCCTCTATCAAGAAGCCAGCCCTTCAACTCGTGATAGTCAAGAAAAGGTTTTGAAGCACCTTGAACAACTAGGTTTTGTGGTCAATCCAAAGCGAATCTTGGCTGAAAATATAGATGAAATCTGGGATTTTATTCAAAAAGTAGGACAGGAACGGGAAAACCTGCCTTATGATATCGATGGAGTGGTAATCAAGGTAAACGACCTAGCAAGTCAAGAAGAACTTGGTTTTACCGTTAAGGCTCCAAAGTGGGCAGTGGCCTACAAGTTCCCAGCTGAAGAAAAAGAAGCTCAACTCTTATCAGTTGATTGGACAGTTGGCCGTACGGGTGTTGTAACCCCAACAGCCAATCTAACACCAGTACAACTAGCTGGTACAACTGTTAGCCGTGCGACTCTGCATAATGTGGATTATATTGCTGAAAAAGATATCCGCAAAGATGATACGGTTATCGTCTATAAGGCTGGTGACATTATCCCTGCCGTTTTACGTGTAGTAGAGTCCAAACGGATTTCTGAAGAAAAACTAGATATCCCTACAAACTGTCCAAGTTGTAACTCTGACTTGTTGCACTTTGAAGATGAAGTGGCCCTCCGTTGTATCAATCCGCGTTGCCCTGCCCAAATTATGGAAGGTTTGATTCACTTTGCTTCTCGAGATGCCATGAATATTACAGGACTCGGTCCATCAGTAGTTGAGAAGCTATTTGCTGCTAATTTAGTAAAGGATGTGGCGGATATTTACCGTTTGCAAGAAGAAGATTTCCTCCTTTTAGAGGGGGTCAAGGAAAAGTCTGCTTCTAAACTGTATCAGGCCATCCAAGCATCTAAGGAAAATTCTGCCGAGAAGCTCTTGTTTGGTTTGGGAATTCGCCATGTCGGCAGTAAGGCCAGTCAGCTTTTACTTCAACATTTCCATTCGATTGAAAATCTGGCTCAGGCAGGTCCAGATGAAGTGGCTAGTATTGAAAGTTTGGGTGGTGTGATTGCCAAGAGTCTTCAGACTTACTTTGCGACAGAAGGTTCTGAAATTCTGCTTAGAGAATTGAAAGAAGCTGGGGTCAATCTGGACTATAAAGGACAGACTGTGGTAGCGGATGCAGCCTTGTCAGGCTTGACCGTTGTATTGACTGGAAAATTAGAACGGCTCAAGCGCTCAGAAGCTAAAAGTAAACTCGAAAGTCTGGGTGCCAAGGTAACAGGCAGTGTTTCTAAAAAGACAGACCTCGTCGTGGCAGGTGCAGATGCTGGAAGTAAACTTCAAAAAGCACAAGAACTTGGTATTGAAGTTCGAGATGAAGCTTGGCTCGAAAGTTTGTAAAGAATAGTAGAAGGCTAGATGTTAGATAGTCTGAAACTGTCTATCATGAAGTGTTTTGACATGAATTGAGTCTATCTTGAGTCAGAAATTAAATTGCTGAATCTATCAGCACCACATAAAAAATTAAATTAAAATTAGAAATTAGGAAAAGAAATGTTAAATTACCCTGTAGTCATCCATTTTCATCGAAAAAACGGGGATTATGCAGCCTGTTCATTTAGTAGAAAACAGGCGGACAATGTTGAAAAATTGTATTATGAAAATAACTTTTTTGGAGCAAAGTTCTCCTTCACAGTTACAAGTCAAGAAAAGTTAGAAAACCTGAAGTTTTCTGTCGAGATTGATGGGACAGTTAAGGAATATTCCGTGCGTTATAACTACTATCCGCTTCTGACAGAAGTTTGGATTTTAGAGGGCGACGAGACTGTTTATTATTCTGAAAACCCAGCCATTGCTAGTCCTTACTACAAAGATCAAAATCCATTTGCTTTTGATAGAGCAATACATAGCGCTAGTTTTGATCACCACTGGGGCTACCAAGGAGAACTAGGTTACAGTCTTTCAGATTATCAGACTAGCTTTAAACTTTGGGCTCCTACGGCTACTGCTGTACAGGTGGTTGTCTACGAAAATACCAGCAACGACGCTCCGATTTGGAAAACCTTTAATCTAGAGCGTGGTAATAGCTATTCATACAGTCATAAGTACAATACCATTGGTGTTTGGAGTCTAGACTTAGATGAAAATCTTGCTGGCAAGGCTTATCAGTATCAGATTGACTTTCCTCACCACCAGACTGTGACGAGAGATCCTTACACGATTGCCACAAGTCCTGACGGCAAACGTTCCGTAATTCTTTCTCATCAAGACAGACAAGTAGAAGGATTTGTGGTCAAACATGGAACAGAAGCGCCTTGGCGTTTGGAAAATCCATGTAAAGCAGTTATCTGTGAAATGCATATCCGAGATTTAACCAAATCTCCGACCTCTGGAGTTGCAGAGCATCTCCGTGGAACCTTCCTTGGTGCTGCCCAGACTGGAACTGTAAACCAATTCGGACAAGCAACCGCCTTTGACTATATCAAAGAACTTGGCTGCAACTATGTTCAACTCCAGCCTATCTTTGATCGCCATAAGGAATACGATGAGGATGGAAATGTAACCTATAACTGGGGTTATGACCCTCAAAACTACAATGCACCAGAACCAAGTTTTTCTAGTAATCCAGATGATCCAGGGCAGGTCATTCGTGATTTGAAGACCATGGTTCAAGCCTATCACGATGCGGGGATTGGTGTCATTATGGACGTGGTTTATAATCACACCTTTTCAACGGTTGATGCACCTTTCCAAACAACTGTCCCTGATTACTACTATCGTATGAATCCAGACGGTACCTTCCAGAATGGAACAGGTGTTGGAAATGAAACAGCCAGTGAACACGAAATGTTCCGCAAGTACATGATTGATTCTCTTCTATACTGGGTACAGGAATACAATATTGACGGCTTCCGTTTTGACTTGATGGGTATTCATAATGTCAAAACCATGCAAGCGATTCGTTGGGCGCTAGATGAGGTTGATCCCCGTATTATCACTTATGGAGAAGGCTGGGATATGGGAACAGGTCTTGCAACTTATGATAAGGCCAAGAAGGATAATGCCTACCAAATGCCAAATATCGGATTCTTCAATGATAATCAGCGTGATGCGGTCAAAGGAGGAGAAGTTTATGGTGCAATCAAGTCAGGATTTGTAAGTGGTGCAGCCACTGAACCAATCATTGCCAAGGCCATTCTTGGTAGCCGAGAATTGGGTTCTTATCTCAGTCCAAACCAGGTTCTCAACTATGTTGAAGCCCATGACAATTACAATCTTCATGATTTGTTGGCGACTCTTCATCCTGATCAAAGTTCAGACCAGATTATGCGCAAGGTTGAGACGGCGACAGTAATGAACCTTCTCATGCAAGGAATGTCCTTTATGGAAATTGGCCAAGAATTTGGTCGAACCAAATTAATTCCGACGGGTGAACATGGACAACTCACTTCGGCAGACCGAGAACGTGCTATGAATAGTTACAACGCTCCTGACAGTGTTAACCAAATAAACTGGGATTTAATCAATGAAAGACAAGAAAGCATTGACTTTGTCCGTCAAATTATTCGACTGAAAACACAGACTAGCGCCTTTTCTTATCCTACATACGAAGAAGTTTACCGTCATGTCTTTGTTCACACAGCTGCAGAAAATAGCGGATGGATTGTTTACGAGATTCACGGGGGGCCAGAACATCTATTGGTAGTATTCAATGCCAAGGGAACTTCCTTATACTTTGAAAATGCAGGAAATCTAGAAATGCTTGTGACCAATAGTCGTTCGAAACAAGAAAATGTCATTGATGATACTAGTGTCGCAGTGCTAAAAGTACTCTCTTAAATGCATAAACTAAAAAGGGTTAGATTGTCTAATCCTTTTTATCATTTATAAGTTTTCAATGAAGATTAGAATCAAGTTTCAAATAGTTTGAAAAACCAAGCTTGTGAAAATAATCTCAAAAAAATTGCAAAAAGGGTTGTAATTTTCTGAAAATTTGGTAAAATATATCTTAATCATTTTCAGGAGGACGAGAATTTGACAAGATATCAGAATTTAGTAAATGGAAAATGGAAATCAGCTGAAAAAGAAATTACGATTTATTCACCAATAAACCAAGAAGAATTAGGGACTGTTCCAGCTATGACTCAGGCAGAAGTAGATGAGGCTATGAAAGCTGCGCGTGCAGCCCTGCCAGCTTGGCGAGCTTTATCAGCAGTTGAACGTGCGGCTTATTTGCACAAAACAGCAGCTATTTTAGAACGTGATAAGGAAGAAATTGGTACTATACTTGCCAAAGAAGTGGCAAAGGGAATTAAAGCAGCTATTGGAGAAGTGGTGCGTACCGCAGACTTGATTCGCTATGCTGCTGAGGAAGGTCTCCGTATCACTGGACAAGCAATGGAAGGTGGCGGTTTTGAAGCAGCAAGTAAAAATAAATTGGCCGTTGTTCGTCGCGAGCCAGTTGGTGTCGTGCTGGCTATCGCTCCCTTTAATTATCCAGTTAATTTATCTGCTTCTAAAATTGCACCTGCCTTGATTGCAGGGAATGTAGTCATGTTTAAGCCACCAACACAAGGTTCTATTTCTGGGCTCTTGTTGGCTAAAGCGTTTGAAGAAGCAGGGATTCCGGCTGGTGTTTTCAATACCATTACGGGTCGTGGTTCAGAAATTGGGGATTATATCATTGAACACAAAGAAGTCAACTTCATCAACTTTACAGGTTCAACTCCTATCGGAGAACGTATTGGTCGTTTAGCTGGTATGCGTCCAATCATGTTGGAGCTTGGTGGGAAAGATGCAGCTCTTGTACTAGAAGATGCAGATTTGGAACATGCTGCTAAACAAATCGTTGCGGGAGCCTTTAGCTACTCAGGACAACGTTGCACGGCCATTAAACGTGTCATTGTTCTAGAAAGCGTTGCAGATAAATTAGCTACTTTGCTTCAAGCAGAGGTTGCTAAATTAACAGTTGGTGACCCATTTGACAATGCTGATATTACACCTGTTATTGACAATGATTCAGCCGACTTCATCTGGGGCTTGATTGAGGATGCACAAGAAAAAGGTGCTCAGGCTCTTACACCAATTAAACGTGAGGGTAATCTTCTCTGGCCTGTGCTTTTTGACCAAGTTACAAAAGATATGAAAGTAGCATGGGAAGAGCCATTTGGTCCTGTTTTACCAATTATCCGTGTGGCTAGCGTAGAAGAAGCTATTGCCTTTGCCAACGAATCTGAATTCGGACTTCAATCCTCAGTATTTACAAATGATTTCAAAAAGGCCTTTGAAATCGCTGAAAAACTTGAAGTGGGCACGGTCCACATTAATAATAAAACCCAGCGTGGTCCAGATAATTTCCCATTCCTTGGTGTCAAAGGTTCTGGTGCTGGTGTTCAAGGAATTAAATATAGTATTGAAGCGATGACAAATGTCAAATCCATTGTTTTTGATGTGAAATGAAAGATAAAATCAGGAGATTCGTTTCCTGATTTATTTTTTTACTTAAAATTATATTTTTTGTTAGCTAGATAACGAACTTTGTGATAGTATTATTAAAAAACAATTCGTTTTCAAAGCGTTTCTGAAAATTTCTTGATTTACAAGTGAACACATCAGTGAATTTGTTGAAGACTTTCAAAAGATTTTTTTGCAAATTCCGTAATTTACTTGAATCTTCCCTAAAAAGGTAGTATAATAAATCTATAGAAAACGCTTACAGAAATAGGAGGGTGTATGGATAAGAATAATGCTTTAAAAACCTTTATGACAGGTGAAAATTTTCACCTCCAGCACTATCTGGGAGCTCATAGGGAAGAAAAAAATGGAGAGTATGGCTATACTTTTCGTGTGTGGGCGCCTAATGCTCAGGCTGTTCACTTGGTAGGGGATTTCACCAATTGGGTTGAAAATCAAATTCTGATGGAACGAAATGAATTTGGTGTCTGGGAAGTCTTTACCAGCCTTGCTCAAGAAGGTCAAATTTATAAGTATCATATCACACGTGCAAATGGTCATCAGCTGATGAAGATTGACCCTTTTGCTGTACGGTATGAGGCACGACCTGGTACTGGGGCTATTTTAACAGATATTCCAGAAAAGAAATGGAAAGATGGCCTCTGGCTAGCCCGTAGAAAACGCTTGAGCTTTGAAGAGCGTCCTGTCAATATTTACGAGGCTCATGCTGGATCTTGGAAGAGAAATCCTGATGGCAGCCCCTATAGTTTTTCTCAATTGAAAGATGAACTTATTCCTTACTTGGTTGAGATGAACTATACTCACATTGAGTTTATGCCCCTGATGTCTCACCCACTAGGTTTGAGTTGGGGCTATCAGCTTATGGGTTACTTTGCTCTAGAGCATGCCTATGGTCGCCCTGAAGAGTTTCAAGATTTTGTTGAGGAATGTCACTTAAACAATATAGGCGTTATTGTAGACTGGGTACCTGGTCACTTTACTATCAATGATGATGCCTTGGCCTATTATGATGGAACACCGACTTTTGAATACCAAGACCATAATAAAGCTCATAACTACGGTTGGGGAGCACTCAATTTTGACCTTGGAAAGAATGAAGTCCAGTCATTCTTGATTTCTAGTATTAAGTTTTGGATTGATTTTTATCATTTAGATGGTATTCGCGTGGATGCGGTTAGCAACATGCTCTATCTTGACTACGATGATGCTCCATGGACACCTAATAAAGATGGTGGCAATCTCAACTATGAAGGCTATTATTTCCTTCAACGCTTAAATAATGTGATTAAACTAGCTCATCCAGATGTGATGATGATTGCAGAAGAAAGTTCATCAGCTACTCAGATTACTGACACTAAGGATTCAGATGGTCTAGGATTTGACTACAAGTGGAATATGGGCTGGATGAATGATATCCTCCGATTCTACGAAGAAGATCCGATTTACCGTAAATATGACTTTAATCTGGTGACTTTCAGCTTTATGTATGTTTTCAATGAAAACTATCTCCTACCATTCTCGCACGATGAAGTGGTTCATGGCAAGAAGAGTATGATGCACAAGATGTGGGGAGATCGCTACAATCAATTTGCAGGCTTACGTAATCTCTACACTTACCAAATTTGTCACCCTGGTAAGAAATTGCTCTTTATGGGTAGCGAATACGGCCAATTCCTAGAATGGAAATCTGAAGAGCAGTTGGAATGGTCTAATCTAGAAGACCCTATGAATGCTAAGATGAAGTATTTCACTTCTCAGCTAAACCAGTTTTACAAAGATCATCGCTGTCTGTGGGAAATCGATACCAGCTATGATGGTATTGAAATCATTGATGCAGATAATCGAGACCAGAGTGTTCTTTCCTTCATCCGTAAGGGTAAGAAGGATGATATGTTAGTCTGTATCTTTAATATGGCACCTGTTGAACGAAAAGATTTTACAATCGGACTTCCTGTTGCAGGGATTTACGAAGAAGTCTGGAATACTGAGTTAGAAGAGTGGGGAGGCGTTTGGAAAGAACATAATCAAACTGTTCAAACGCAAGAAGGACTATGGAAAGATTATGAGCAGACCTTGACCTTTACCCTACCGGCTATGGGAGCAAGTGTTTGGAAAATCAAACGTCGCTTGAAATCTGCAAAAACCGTCACAAGTAAAAACCAAAAAGGAGTAGAAAATGAAGAATGAAATGTTAGCTTTGATTCTTGCTGGTGGGCAAGGAACTCGTCTCGGTAAACTCACTCAAAGCATCGCAAAACCAGCTGTGCAATTTGGTGGGCGCTACCGTATCATTGACTTTGCTCTTTCAAACTGTGCCAACTCAGGCATCAACAATGTTGGAGTCATTACACAGTACCAACCACTTGCTCTCAACAACCATATTGGGAATGGTTCAAGCTGGGGACTAGATGGTATCAATTCTGGTGTCTCTATTCTTCAACCTTATTCTGCAAGTGAAGGAAATCGTTGGTTTGAGGGGACTAGCCACGCTATTTACCAAAACATTGATTATATCGACAGTGTAAACCCTGAGTATGTTTTGATTCTATCTGGGGACCATATCTACAAAATGGATTATGATGATATGCTCCAGTCTCACAAGGATAATAATGCTAGTTTGACAGTAGCAGTTCTTGATGTTCCTCTTAAGGAAGCTAGCCGTTTTGGTATCATGAATACCGATGCCAACAATCGTATTGTTGAATTTGAAGAAAAACCAGCTCAACCTAAATCTACCAAAGCTTCTATGGGAATCTATATCTTTGATTGGCAACGTCTCCGCAATATGCTTGTTGCTGCTGAAAAGAGCAATGTCGATATGTCAGACTTCGGTAAAAATGTTATTCCAAACTACCTTGAGTCAGGTGAAAGTGTCTATGCCTATGAATTTAATGGTTACTGGAAAGACGTTGGTACAATTGAGTCTCTTTGGGAAGCGAACATGGAGTATATTTCTCCAGAAAATGCCTTAGATAGCCGTAACCGTCAATGGAAGATTTACTCAAGAAACTTAATTTCACCACCAAACTTCCTTGGGGCAAATGCTCATGTGGAAGATTCCTTGGTTGTCGATGGCTGTTTCGTAGATGGAACTGTTAAACATTCTATCCTCTCAACAGGTGCGCAAGTTCGCGAAGGGGCAGAAGTAGTAGATTCAGTTATCATGAGTGGTGCAATTGTCGGTCAGGGAGCTAAAATCAAACGTGCCATTATTGGTGAAGGTGCAGTTATTTCTGATGGTGTCGAAATTGATGGGACAGAAGAAGTACAGGTTGTAGGATATGATGAAGTAGTGGGGGTAGCAACAGATGAAGATTGATAAATATTCTGCCATTTTAGGAAACACAGTTGGTTTTCATGATATGTCAACACTGACAGACCATCGTCCAGTGGCTAGTTTGCCTTTCGGTGGTAAATATCGCTTGATCGACTTCCCACTTTCAAGTCTTGCTAATGCTGGTGTGCGTAGTATTTTCGGTATTTTCCAACAAGACAATATCAGTTCAGTCTTTGACCATATCCGTTCAGGGCGTGAGTGGGGCTTGTCAACTCTTCTTAGCCACTACTATCTAGGTATTTACAATACCCGTGTGGAAAGTAGTACAGTTGGAAAAGAGTACTACCAACAGCTTCTTACTTATTTGAAACGTTCTGGTTCAAACCAAACAGTTTCACTCAACTGTGATGTTTTGATTAATATTGATTTGAACCAAGTTTTCCACCTTCATAACACAACGAAGGGGCCTATTACAGTTGTTTATAAGAAACTTCCTAAGAAAGATATTTCAGAAGTGAACGCAATCTTGGAAGTAGATGAAACAGACCATGTTCGTTCTCATAAACTCTTTGATAGCAAGTCAACAGATGAAGTTTACAATATGTCCACAGATATCTTTGTCGTTGATACACCTTGGTTGATTGAACGCTTAGAAGAAGAAGCTAAGAAAGAACATCCAGAGAAATTGCGCTATGTTTTACGGGATTTGGCGGCCAAAGAAGGGGCTTTTGCCTACGAGTACACAGGCTACCTTGCAAATATTCACTCTGTAGAGTCTTATTATCAAGCTAATAAAGATATGCTTGAATCTCAAAAATTCTACTCTCTCTTCTCACCAAATCAAAAGATTTATACAAAGGTCAAAAATGAAGAGCCAACTTACTATGCCAATACATCTAAGGTAAGCACTTCTCAGTTTGCCTCTGGTAGTATTATTGAAGGTCAAGTGGCTAATTCTGTTTTATCACGTAATATTCATGTCCATAAGGATAGCTTGGTTAAAGATAGCATCTTATTCCCTCGTGTTGTTATTGGAGAAGGTGCTCAGGTAGAATATGCTATCTTGGACAAGGGTGTTGAAGTTGCGGATGGAGTTGTGATCCGTGGAACTGCAGAACATCCAGTCGTCGTTAAGAAAGGTGCTAAAGTAACAGAGGATATTCATTCATGAAAATTTTATTTGTAGCAGCTGAGGGTGCACCCTTTTCAAAAACAGGTGGTTTGGGAGACGTCATTGGCGCTCTTCCTAAATCACTGGTAAAAGCGGGACATGAAGTTGCAGTAATTTTACCCTACTATGACATGGTAGAGGCTAAATTTGGAAATCAGATTGAAGATGTTCTTCATTTTGAGGTTAGTGTTGGTTGGCGCAGACAGTACTGTGGGATTAAGAAAACAGTCTTAAATGGTGTCACTTTCTACTTTATCGATAATCAATATTATTTCTTCCGTGGGCATGTTTACGGTGATTTTGATGACGGAGAACGCTTCGCCTTTTTCCAACTGGCTGCCATTGAGGCTATGGAAAGGATTGACTTTATTCCTGATCTTCTCCATGTTCATGACTACCATACAGCTATGATTCCTTTCTTGTTGAAAGAAAAATACCGTTGGATTCAAGCCTATCAAGGTATTAAAACTGTTTTAACCATTCACAATTTGGAATTCCAAGGACAATTTTCAGAAGGAATGTTATGGGATTTGTTTGGAGTGGGCTTTGAACGTTATGCGGATGGTACCCTTCGCTGGAACAACTGTCTGAACTGGATGAAGGCAGGTATTCTCTATGCGGATCGTGTTTCAACTGTTTCGCCTAGCTATGCTCATGAAATTATGACTAGTCAATTTGGATGTAACTTGGATCAGATTCTTCGAATGGAGTCTGGTAAGGTATCTGGTATCGTAAATGGGATTGATGCTGACCTGTATAATCCTCAGACGGATGCCCTTTTAGATTATCATTTTAATCAGGAAGATTTGTCCGGAAAAGCACAAAATAAGGCGAAATTACAAGAGAGAGTTGGCTTGCCAGTTAGATCTGACGTTCCTCTGGTGGGAATTGTTTCTCGTTTGACACGTCAAAAAGGTTTTGATGTGGTGGTCGAAAGTCTTCACCATATTTTGCAAAATGATGTTCAGATTGTTCTTTTGGGAACTGGAGATCCAGCCTTTGAAGGAGCTTTCTCATGGTTTGCTCAGATTTACCCAGACAAGCTATCAGCAAATATCACTTTTGATGTCAAACTAGCTCAAGAAATCTACGCTGCTTGTGACCTCTTCCTCATGCCGAGTCGTTTTGAACCGTGTGGATTGTCTCAGATGATGGCTATGCGTTACGGAACCTTGCCATTGGTCCATGAAGTTGGTGGCTTGCGAGATACCGTTAAATCCTTCAATCCAATCGAAGGAAGCGGTACCGGCTTTAGCTTTGACAATCTATCTCCTTACTGGTTGAATTGGACTTTCCAAACAGCATTGGACTTGTATAGAAACCATCCTGATGTTTGGAGAAATCTACAAAAACAAGCTATGGAGTGTGATTTCTCATGGGATACAGCCTGCAAGTCATACCTTGACTTGTACCATAGTTTAGTTAATTAATAGATAAAATCGTATGATGATTTCATACGATTTTTGGGCTATTTAGAGAGGAGGAGTGATGTCTCAAGTAAAAGGTTTGTGTGTTATGGATGTTGATGGAACCTTAATCCTAGAAGAAGTAATTGATCTTTTGGGAAGAGAGGCAGGTTGTGAGGAGGAAATTTCGCAGATTACAAGTCGGGCAATGCGAGGAGAGTTGAATTTTGAAAGCAGTTTAAGAAAAAGAGTTTCCTTGTTAGAAGGTCTTCCTGTTTCGGTTTTTGATAAAGTCTTCAAGTCTATTCAACTAACGTCAAATGCCCAGGAATTCATTTCTATTCTCCAAAAGAATGGAATCCTAGTTGGTCTGGTGTCCGGTGGATTTATACCAATAGTTGATAGATTAGCAAAATCACTTGGAATTGCCCATTTCTCTGCCAACCAACTTGAAGTCAAAGATGGTCTTTTAACTGGAAAATTGATTGGACAAATTATAAGTCCTGAGGTCAAAAAAGAGACTCTGGAAAAATGGAGAGAGGAACTAAAACTTCCTCAAGAAAGAACTGTTGCAATCGGAGATGGGGCAAATGACCTATTAATGTTGAAATCAGCAGGACTGGGAATCGCCTTTTGTGGCAAAGAAGTACTCAAAAAAGAAATACCACATCATGTTGACAAGAGGGATTTTTTAGAAGTTTTTCCTTTGATTGACTGTTTAGAATGAGGGAAAATATGAAGATTGTAATTGCACCAGATTCGTTTAAGGAAAGCTTGTCCGCTCAACAAGTAGCTGAAGCAATAAAAAGAGGCTTCCAACAATCGATAGCAGATGTAGAATGTCTCCTCTGCCCTGTTGGTGATGGTGGCGAAGGTACAGTAGATTCCATTCGACATTCTCTTGACCTTGAAGAAAAATGGATCAAAGTGACAGGACCTTTTGGACAAAAAGAAGCCATGCGCTATTTTCAAAAAAGTCAACTGGCACTATTTGAAGTTGCTGATTTAGTTGGCCTTGGAAAAATTCCGCTAGAGAAACGAAATCCACTTCAAATCCAAACTTGTGGTATTGGAGAGTTGATTCGTCATCTCATTGCTAAAGGGATTACAGAAATCTATATCGGCGTTGGTGGCACGGCCAGTAATGACGGAGGAATTGGGCTCGCCGCTGGTTTAGGTTATCGATTTTATGATAGGGATGGAAATGTCTTGCCGGCTTGCGGTCAATCCTTACTAAAATTAGCTTCTGTTTCAACAGAAAATCGCTATGAAATTCCTGAAGATGTTCAAATTCGTATTTTAGCAGATGTCGTAAGTCCCTTATGTGGTCATCAAGGTGCGACTTACACTTTTGGCAAGCAAAAAGGCCTACATCCTACTATGTTTGCAGTCGTAGATCAGGCAATACAAGATTTTTATGAAAAAATCTTACCTGCAACATTGGAAATTAAAGGAGCAGGGGCTGGTGGAGGCATTGCTGGCGGTTTGTGTGCCTTTGCTCAGGCAAATATCGTGTCTGGAATTGATACCTACTTGAACTTAATCAACTTTGATAAGAAAGTTTCACATGCTGATTTGGTTATTGTTGGAGAAGGGAGGCTAGATCGTCAAAGTTTAGCAGGTAAAGCACCTATAGGTGTTTCAAAAAGAACCCCTGTCGGAGTTCCTGTCATTGCTATTTGTGGTAGTCTTGCTGAAGATTTACCTTCCTTACCATTTGAGAATATCCAAGCGGCTTTTTCAATTTTGGAGAAAAGTGAACCTTTAGAAGATAGTTTGAAAAATGCCAGTCTCTATTTGGAGCACACGGCTGCCAATATAGGGCATTTATTAAATATGCGCAAGATCTAGCCAAACCATTTCTTCCAGATGGATGTTTTGGCTGGTTCTTCCTTTTTAACTTCCCAAAGTTTTGCAAAAGCAAGTCGAAGGTCCTTTTCTTCTACTTGTACTGGTGCATTGCTATGGATAATCAGGCCAAAAGGAGAAGAAGTATGCTCTTCAGATACAATAGTAGCTTGACTATCAGTTTCTTTAGCTTCTTTTAAGTAGAAAACTTGCTTGTCAAATTCGATATTTGGTGAAATCTTCACAAATAGTGGTTCTGCTTTTTCCTGAAGGTTTTCTAAAATAGATAAAAAGCCTTTTTCTAACTGAGGGCTATTTGCTGTGTCAATATCTGCATATCCAAGAACTCTTTCCTCAAAAGTGCCAAGATAGCGTCTTTGCTCATCCGGATTTAATTTTGAGCCACCATGAGCTTTTTCAAGTAATTGTTTTGATAAATCTGTCATGAAAACAGTATATCATAAAAGTTAGAATAAAACAGATAAAAGAAAGCGATTACTTTATAAAGTTAAGGAAAATTTGCACAAAGATAACGTTTTTTCTTGAAAAAGGAGGGGTTTTAAGGTATTATAGAGGTGTAAAAAATTTAACTCATAAGGAGAGTAAAAAATGTCAATTATTACTGATGTTTACGCTCGCGAAGTCCTAGACTCACGCGGTAACCCAACACTTGAAGTAGAAGTTTATACTGAATCAGGTGCTTTCGGACGTGGTATGGTTCCATCAGGAGCTTCTACTGGTGAACACGAAGCAGTTGAACTTCGCGACGGTGACAAATCTCGTTACGGTGGTCTTGGTACACAAAAAGCTGTTGACAACGTAAACAACATCATTGCTGAAGCTATCATCGGCTACGATGTACGTGACCAACAAGCTATCGACCGTGCTATGATCGCTCTTGACGGTACTCCTAACAAAGGTAAATTGGGTGCTAACGCAATCCTTGGTGTGTCTATCGCTGTAGCTCGTGCTGCTGCTGACTACCTTGAAATCCCACTTTACAGCTACCTTGGTGGATTCAACACTAAAGTTCTTCCAACTCCAATGATGAACATCATCAACGGTGGTTCTCACTCTGACGCTCCAATTGCTTTCCAAGAGTTCATGATCGTACCTGCTGGTGCGCCATCATTCAAAGAAGCTCTTCGTTGGGGTGCTGAAATCTTCCACGCTCTTAAGAAAATCCTTAAATCTCGTGGTCTTGAAACAGCCGTAGGTGACGAAGGTGGATTCGCTCCTCGTTTTGAAGGAACTGAAGATGGAGTTGAAACTATCCTTGCTGCTATCGAAGCTGCTGGATATGTTCCAGGTAAAGACGTATTTATCGGATTTGACTGTGCTTCATCAGAATTCTACGATAAAGAACGTAAAGTTTACGACTACACTAAATTTGAAGGTGAAGGAGCAGCTGTACGTACTGCTGCAGAACAAATCGACTACCTTGAAGAATTGGTAAACAAATACCCAATCATCACTATCGAAGATGGTATGGATGAAAACGACTGGGACGGTTGGAAAGCTCTTACTGAACGTCTTGGTGGCAAAGTTCAATTGGTTGGTGACGACTTCTTCGTAACAAATACTTCTTACCTTGAAAAAGGTATTGCAGAAGGTGCTGCTAACTCAATCCTTATCAAAGTTAACCAAATCGGTACTCTTACTGAAACATTCGACGCTATCGAAATGGCGAAAGAAGCTGGTTACACTGCCGTTGTATCACACCGTTCAGGTGAAACTGAAGATTCAACAATCGCTGACATCGCAGTTGCAACTAACGCAGGACAAATCAAGACTGGTTCACTTTCACGTACAGACCGTATCGCTAAATACAACCAATTGCTTCGCATCGAAGACCAACTTGGTGAAGTAGCAGAATACCGTGGATTGAAATCATTCTACAACCTTAAAAAATAAAATAGTTCAGTGAACTATTTTATCCCGAACCTTGAAATTCAAAAGTTCGACCGTTGATTTAACAACGTTTTTAGCCCCTCGGATTTTATCCGAAGGGCTATTTTTGTATTTAGGGGGCAAAACATTTCAAGACAGCTCATTTACTAATAAATCCGATTCAGCTAATATAATTGAAAATGATGGAAAAAAGGGTGAATTTATGATATACTTTAATGCAGGACCTTTTTAGAAATTTTGAAAGAGTATTAAAAATTTAAAATGAGAAAAATTGTTATCAATGGTGGCTTGCCTCTGCAAGGTGAGATTACCATTAGTGGCGCAAAAAATAGTGTAGTAGCTTTGATTCCAGCTATTATTTTGGCAGATGATGTGGTGACTTTGGATTGTGTTCCAGATATTTCCGATGTTGCTAGTCTTGTCGAAATTATGGAGTTAATGGGGGCTACTGTTAAGCGTTATGACGATGTGTTAGAGATTGATCCAAGAGGTGTTCAAAATATTCCAATGCCTTATGGGAAAATCAATAGTCTTCGTGCATCTTATTATTTTTATGGAAGTCTTTTAGGTCGCTTTGGTGAAGCTACTGTTGGTTTACCTGGTGGATGTGATTTGGGACCTCGCCCTATTGATCTACATCTTAAGGCTTTTGAAGCTATGGGAGCTACTGTTAGCTACGAGGGTGATAACATGAAGTTATCTGCTAAAGATACAGGACTTCACGGCGCAAGTATTTACATGGATACGGTTAGTGTCGGTGCGACGATTAATACGATGATTGCTGCGGTTAAAGCAAATGGTCGTACTATTATTGAAAATGCAGCCCGAGAACCTGAGATTATTGATGTTGCCACTCTCTTAAATAATATGGGTGCTCATATCCGTGGTGCTGGAACCAATATTATCATTATTGATGGTGTTGACAGATTACACGGAACCCGTCATCAGGTGATTCCAGACCGTATTGAAGCAGGAACATATATTTCTTTAGCTGCTGCAGTCGGTAAGGGAATTCGTATTAATAATGTTCTTTATGAACACTTAGAAGGATTCATCGCTAAGTTGGAAGAAATGGGAGTGAGAATGACTGTATCGGAGGACAGTATTTTTGTCGAAGAACAGTCTAATTTGAAAGCAATCAATATTAAGACAGCTCCTTATCCTGGTTTTGCTACTGACTTGCAACAACCAATTACTCCTCTTCTATTAACAGCAGAGGGGAGTGGTACCATTATTGATACCATTTATGAAAAACGAGTAAACCATGTTTTTGAACTAGCAAAGATGGACGCAGATATTACGACTACAAACGACCATATTTTATATACTGGTGGACGTGTTTTGCGTGGTGCAAATGTAAAAGCTACTGACCTTAGAGCTGGGGCCGCACTTGTCATTGCTGGTTTAATGGCTGAAGGCAAAACTGAAATTACAAATATTGAGTTCATCTTACGTGGTTATTCAGATATTATTGAAAAATTACGTAATCTAGGAGCGGATATTACACTTGTTGAAGAATAAACCGTAGAGGTGTTTATGAATATTTGGACCAAATTAGCAATGTTTTCTTTTTTTGAAACGGATCGCTTGTATTTGCGTCCTTTCTTTTTTAGTGATAGTCAGGACTTCCATGAGATAGCTTCAAATCCAGAAAATTTACAATTCATTTTTCCAAGTCAAGCTAGTTTGGAAGAGAGTCAATATGCACTGGCCAATTATTTTATGAAGGTTCCTTTAGGTGTATGGGCTATTTGTGACAAGAAAACTGAAAAAATGATTGGTTCAATTAAGTTTGAAAAGCTAGATGAAATTAAAAAAGAAGCAGAACTTGGTTATTTTTTAAGAAGAGATTCATGGTCTCAAGGTTTTATGACAGAAGTTGTTAAAAAACTTTGTCAGCTTTCTTTTGAGGAATTTGGTTTAAAACAATTATCTATTATAACCCATCTCGAAAATGAAGCCAGTCAACGAGTTGCTCTTAAGGCTGGATTTCGCTTGATTCGTCAGTTTAAAGGAAGTGATCGCTATACGAGGAAAATGCGTGATTATCTTGAGTTTCGCTTTGTAAAGGGAGAAATTAATGAGTAAACACCAAGAAATTCTAAGTTATTTGGAAGAATTACCGGTTGGTAAAAGGGTCAGTGTTCGAAGCATTTCCAACCATCTAGGAGTAAGTGATGGAACGGCCTATCGCGCTATCAAGGAAGCGGAAAATCGTGGAATAGTAGAGACTCGACCAAGAAGTGGTACTATTCGTGTTAAATCTCAGAAAGTTGCTATCGAAAGATTAACATTTGCTGAAATTGCAGAAGTGACTTCTTCTGAGGTTTTGGCTGGGCAAGAAGGTTTAGAGAGAGAATTTAGTAAATTTTCAATCGGTGCCATGACTGAACAAAATATCTTGTCCTACCTTCACGATGGTGGGCTCCTGATTGTCGGAGATCGTACGCGTATCCAATTACTAGCGCTGGAAAATGAAAATGCAGTTCTGGTTACAGGTGGATTTCAGGTTCATGATGATGTGCTTAAACTGGCCAATCAAAAAGGAATTCCAGTTCTGAGAAGTAAGAATGACACTTTTACCATTGCGACCATGATAAATAAAGCCCTGTCAAATGTACAAATCAAGACTGATATTCTGACAGTTGAGAAACTTTATCGCCCAAGTCATGAGTATGGTTTTTTGAGAGAGACTGACACTGTTAAAGATTATTTGGACTTGGTACGTAAGAATCGTAGCAGTCGTTTCCCTGTTATTAATCAACATCAGGTCGTTGTTGGGGTTGTTACTATGAGAGATGCGGGTGATAAGTCACCAAGTACCACAATTGATAAGGTCATGTCTCGTAGTCTATTTTTGGTTGGATTATCGACAAATATTGCCAATGTGAGTCAACGGATGATTGCAGAAGACTTTGAAATGGTACCGGTTGTTCGGAATAATCAAACCTTGCTTGGAGTTGTGACACGACGAGATGTCATGGAGAAGATGAGTCGTTCCCAAGTTTCGGCTCTACCAACTTTTTCTGAGCAGATTGGTCAAAAACTTTCTTACCACCATGATGAAGTAGTCATTACAGTGGAACCCTTTATGCTTGAGAAAAACGGAGTTTTGGCTAATGGTGTATTGGCAGAAATTCTGACCCACATGACCCAAGATTTAGTTGTTAATAGTGGTCGTAATCTTATTATTGAGCAGATGCTAATCTACTTTTTGCAGGCTGTTCAGATTGATGATATACTGCGCATTCAAGCACGCATTATCCATCATACTAGACGATCAGCTATTATTGACTACGATATTTATCATGGTCATCAGATTGTTTCAAAAGCTAATATAACCGTTAAAATTAATTAGAAACTAGGAGAAAAAATGATAACATTAAAATCAGCTCGTGAAATCGAAGCTATGGATAAGGCCGGTGATTTTTTAGCAAGTATCCATATTGGCTTGCGTGATTTGATTAAGCCTGGCGTAGATATGTGGGAAGTTGAAGAATACGTTCGCCGTCGTTGTAAGGAAGAAAATTTCCTTCCGCTTCAGATTGGAGTTGACGGTGCCATGATGGACTATCCTTATGCTACCTGTTGCTCTCTTAATGATGAAGTGGCTCATGCTTTCCCTCGTCACTATATCTTGAAAGATGGTGATTTGCTCAAAGTTGATATGGTTTTGGGAGGTCCAATTGCTAAATCTGACCTGAATGTCTCAAAATTAAACTTCAACAATGTTGAGCAAATGAAAAAATACACTCAGAGCTATTCTGGTGGCCTAGCAGACTCTTGTTGGGCTTATGCTGTTGGTACACCGTCCGAAGAAGTGAAAAACTTGATGGATGTAACCAAAGAAGCTATGTACAAGGGTATTGAGCAAGCCGTCATTGGGAATCGTATCGGTGATATTGGTGCAGCCATTCAAGAATACGCTGAAAGTCGTGGTTACGGTGTAGTGCGTGATTTGGTTGGTCATGGTGTTGGCCCAACTATGCATGAAGAACCAATGGTTCCTAACTATGGTGTTGCTGGTCGTGGACTCCGTCTTCGTGAAGGAATGGTCTTGACTATTGAACCAATGATCAATACAGGTGACTGGGAAATTGATACAGATATGAAGACCGGTTGGGCGCATAAGACCATTGACGGTGGCCTATCTTGTCAATATGAACACCAATTCGTGATTACAAAAGATGGTCCTGTTATCTTGACTAGCCAAGGTGAAGAAGGAACTTATTAATAAAAAGTGAAAAGGCTGCTGGAAGTTGATTTTATAAAGAATTTACTAGAACTTTTCATAATAAAGCGCATTGTATCAAGTTTTAAGGGCTGATGTGATGCGTTTTTCTGATTTCAAGATCCTTACGTCAATCTCTTGTACGTTATGTTGATTTTAAAAACAAAATTCTTCTAAAATGCTACACTTCAGCTTAAAAAAACGACATTTCAGATTTTCTGGTTTAGAAATAGCTATCACTATGATATAATTATTTTATGATTATTACTATTCCTATAAAAAATCAAAAAGATATTGGCACACCATCCGATTCGGTCGTTGTTCTCGGCTATTTTGATGGTATACATAAGGGACATCAAGAACTATTTCGTGTTGCCAATAAGGCTGCGAGAAAGGATTTATTGCCTATCGTAGTTATGACCTTTAATGAATCTCCAAAGATTGCTTTAGAGCCTTATCATCCGGATTTGTTTTTGCATATTTTGAACCCTGCTGAACGTGAGAGAAAATTAAAGCGTGAAGGTGTAGAAGAATTGTATCTCCTTGATTTTAGTAGCAAATTTGCTAGTCTCACAGCAGAAGAATTTTTTGCGACTTATATCAAGGCTATGAATGCCAAAATTATTGTTGCAGGTTTTGATTATACATTTGGTTCTGACAAAAAAACGGCAGAAGATTTAAAGAATTACTTTGATGGAGAGGTTATCATTGTCCCACCTGTAGAAGATGAGAAAGGAAAGATTAGTTCAACTCGTATCCGTCAAGCTATTTTAGATGGCAATGTGAAAGAAGCAGGAGAACTTTTGGGGGCACCGCTTCCATCCAGAGGTATGGTGGTTCATGGTAACGCTCGTGGTCGTACGATTGGTTATCCAACAGCTAATTTGGTACTTTTAGACCGTACTTATATGCCAGCAGATGGTGTTTATGTTGTTGATGTTGAAATTCAAAGACAGAAGTATCGCGCTATGGCTAGTGTTGGAAAAAATGTGACCTTTGATGGAGAAGAAGCACGTTTTGAAGTCAATATTTTTGATTTTAATCAAGATATTTATGGGGAAACCGTCATGGTTTATTGGCTTGATCGTATTCGAGATATGACCAAATTTGACTCAGTTGACCAATTAGTGGATCAGTTAAAGGCTGATGAAGAAGTAGCTCGAAATTGGTCTTAAGAGTTTGGGTAATTAAAAAAGAGGTTGTCTGTAACCCAAAAGATAGATGATGTAGTCTAACTTTTGAGGTCACTACAAGACCTCTTTTTATTCTTTTTCAAAGGTAAATCCTTCTCCAAGGATTTCGTGAGCTTCTGTAATAGTTATAAAGGCTTGAGGATCAATTCGATGAATCATTTCCTTCATTTTCACAATTTCATTTCTTCCGACAATACAGTAAATGATTTTTAAATCTTCTTGACTATAATAACCTTGACCTGAGATGAAAGTAACGCCTCTACCTAGGTCATCATTAATCGCCTTAGCAAGTTGGTCAGGACGTTTGGTAATAATCATAAATCCTTTACCTGCGTAGCCACCTTCGCCAATCAAATCAATGACACGCGAAACGATAAAATCAAATAAGAGCGTGTAGGAAACCAATCTCAAGTCCTTGAAGATTAGGAGAATGAGCATGAGAATACAAAAATCTAAGATAAAGAGCAGTTTTCCCATTGATATATGAGTGTACTTGTTGAGAATACGAGCTAGAATATCAGTACCACCAGTTGTACCTCCAGCATTAAAGATAATTCCAAGACCAATTCCCAATAGAATCCCAGCTATAAGGGCAGTGATTAGTAAATCACCTTGAAGATCAATATGAAGGGGAATACGTTCAAAAAAGGCCAACCAGGCGGACAAGGCTAAGGTTCCTAGTAAACTAGAATAGAGGGACTTTGCTCCAAAAATCTTCCAAGCTAGGATGAAAAGGGGAATATTAATCAGCAGGTTCATGAGAGAAACAGGGATTTTAAAAAGATAAAAGGTGATAAGGGTAATACCTGTCGCCCCTCCTTCAAAGAGATGATGGGGAACTACAAAATAAGTCAGCCCAAAAGCATAAATAGCAGCACCTAGCAAAATGGTTAAAATGGGATAAATTTTTTTAATCATAGGGACCTCTTTTCTTATAAGTAGATTATATCAAATTTTTAAGGAAAATTTGATTGACTCCATTAGGATTTTTAATCTTTTTTTGATATAATTAAAAGTGAAAAACCAATCTGAATCCTAAAATAGAAAGATTGATACTATGACTAAAATTAAGATTGTAACCGATTCATCTGTTACTATTGAACCAGAACTAGTAAAACAATTAGATATCACTGTTGTTCCGTTATCTGTAATGATTGATAATGTTGTTTATTCTGATGCGGATTTGAAAGAAGAAGGTAAATTTCTTCAGTTGATGCAAGAAAGTAAAAATCTTCCGAAAACAAGTCAGCCACCTGTAGGTGTCTTTGCTGAAGTTTTTGAAGACCTATGCAAAGATGGTAGCCAGATTCTTGCTATTCATATGTCTCACGCCCTTTCTGGCACTGTAGAAGCGGCACGTCAAGGTGCTAGCTTATCTACTGCCGATGTAACAGTTATTGATAGTTCCTTCACTGACCAAGCCTTGAAATTCCAAGTTGTTGAGGCTGCAAAATTAGCGCAAGAAGGCAAAGAGTTGGAGGAAATCTTATCTCATGTAGAAGAGGTTAAAAACCACACAGAACTCTATATTGGCGTTTCGACTTTGGAAAACCTTGTTAAAGGTGGACGAATTGGGCGTGTAACTGGATTGTTGAGCTCACTTCTCAATATACGTGTTGTCATGCAGATGAAGGACCATGAATTGCAGCCAATAGTTAAAGGTCGTGGAGCTAAAACTTTTAAAAAATGGTTGGATGAACTGATAACATCGCTCTCTGAACGTTCTGTAGCAGAGATTGGAATTTCATATTCTGGTAGTGCTGATTGGGCAAAAGAGATGAAAGAAAGCTTACAAGCTTATGTTGAAAAGCCTATTTCAGTTTTGGAAACGGGCTCTATTATTCAAACTCACACGGGTGAGAATGCTTGGGCTGTTTTAGTACGTTACAACTCCTAAAAAAATAAATAAAATGGGAAGAAATAGCGTTTTTAACTTGACCTAAAAGGGATTTTAGGATATGATTATATTTGTTAATTAGAAATAAAATTGGAGGAATCATTAACATGGCAAACAAACAAGATTTGATCGCTAAAGTAGCAGAAGCTACAGAATTGACTAAGAAAGACTCAGCAGCAGCAGTTGAAGCTGTATTCGCAGCAGTAACTGAGTACCTTGCAGCTGGTGAAAAAGTTCAATTGATTGGTTTTGGTAACTTTGAAGTTCGTGAGCGTGCTGCACGTAAAGGTCGCAACCCACAAACTGGTAAAGAAATCAAAATTGCAGCTTCTAAAGTTCCAGCATTCAAAGCTGGTAAAGCTCTTAAAGACGCTGTTAAATAATCAACCTTCCAAAAGCCTATTGTATCAAGCTTTCTAGCTTGGGCAGTAGGCTTTTTTTGTGTATAGGAGGCAAAAAAGGGCCAGAATCTGAATGAACTAGTACCGGAAAATATTTCAAGTACAGACTAATTCAAATTGCGTAGCAGAAATCATACAAATGAAATTGATTATAGTAAAATAGAATTAGAATTATTAAGAAAGTTGGTTTTTTATTGGAAACGATAGTATTTTCAATCTCCGTTTTTTTAGCAGGGATCTTGTCCTTCTTTTCCCCTTGCATTTTTCCTCTGTTACCTGTTTATACTGGAATTTTGCTGGATGATCAGGAAAGTGCAAAAAGTTTTTCTTTGTTTGGTAGAAAAGTTGCGTGGTCCGGCTTGATTCGAACGCTTTGCTTTATCGTAGGCATTTCACTCATTTTCTTTATTCTAGGATTTGGTGCTGGTTACTTTGGGAATATTCTCTATGCCAATTGGTTTCGCTATACCATGGGAACAATTATTATCATTTTAGGTCTTCATCAGATGGAAATTTTTCATTTTAAGAAATTAGAGGTTCAAAAAAGCTTTACTTTTAAGAAATCAGAAGCCAATCGTTATTGGTCGGCCTTTTTACTCGGTATTACCTTTAGCTTTGGTTGGACGCCTTGTATTGGTCCTGTTTTGAGTTCTGTTTTAGCGCTTGCGGCTTCTGGAGGAAATGGCGCTTGGCAAGGTGCAATCTATACCTTGATTTACACTCTGGGGATGGCAATTCCTTTCTTGCTTTTGGCTCTAGCTTCAGGTGTAGTAATGCCTTATTTTAGTAAAATTAAACGTCATATGATGCTACTGAAGAAAATTGGTGGTTTCCTCATTATTTTAATGGGAATTTTGTTACTATTAGGACAAGTAAATGTTCTAGCTGGAATTTTTGAATAAAGGAGAAAAAGATGAAAAAAGTAATGTTTGCTGCCTTAAGCCTCTTGTCATTAGTCGTATTGATAGCCTGTGGTGAGGAAGAGACTAAAAAGACTCAAGCTCCACAACAATCCCCAAAACAACAGCAACAAACGACTGTACAACAAATTGCTGTTGGAAAAGATGCGCCAGACTTCACCTTACAATCTATGGATGGTAAAGAAGTTAAGTTATCTGATTATAAGGGGAAAAAAGTCTACTTGAAGTTTTGGGCTTCATGGTGTGGTCCATGTAAGAAAAGTATGCCTGAGTTGATGGAATTAGCGGCGAAACCAGATCGTGATTTTGAAATTCTTAGTGTCATTGCACCAGGAATTCAAGGTGAAAAAACTGTCGAGCAATTCCCACAATGGTTCCAAGATCAAGGTTATAAGGATATCCCAGTTCTTTATGACACAAAAGCAACCACATTCCAAGCTTATCAAATTCGAAGCATTCCTACAGAATACCTGATTGACAGTCAAGGAAAGATTGGGAAGATTCAATTTGGTGTTATCAGCAATGCGGATGCAGAAGCAGCCTTTAAAGAAATGAACTAGAATAGATAAAAATCTGATTACAAGAGAGTAGTCAGATTTTTTTAGGAAAACATTTTATAAATATTCACAAATATCCTATATTTATGGTAAAATAGAATCATCATTTTATTTTGGAGTCAAAGATGAATATATTTAGAACAAAGAATGTTAGTTTGGATAAAACAGAGATGCACAGGCATTTGAAGTTATGGGATTTGATTTTGCTGGGTATCGGAGCCATGGTAGGGACAGGCGTCTTTACAATTACTGGTACTGCAGCTGCAACACTTGCTGGTCCAGCCCTAGTGATTTCAATTGTCATTTCTGCCTTATGTGTGGGATTATCAGCTCTCTTTTTTGCAGAATTTGCTTCACGAGTACCTGCTACAGGTGGTGCCTACAGTTATCTCTATGCTATTTTAGGAGAATTCCCAGCCTGGTTGGCAGGTTGGTTAACCATGATGGAGTTCATGACAGCCATATCGGGTGTGGCTTCTGGTTGGGCAGCGTATTTTAAAGGGCTTCTCTCTCAATACGGGATAGCCCTTCCTCAGGCTTTAAATGGTACCTTTAATCCTCAAGCAGGGACGTTTGTTGATTTATTACCTATTCTTGTCTTGGTCTTGGTGACCTCGCTTGTTCTACTTAATGCGAAAGCCGCCTTACGCTTTAATTCAATTCTAGTTATTTTGAAATTTTCTGCTTTAGCTCTCTTTGTTTTAGTAGGAATCTGGCATATCAAGCTTGATAACTGGAGTAATTTTGCTCCCTATGGTTTTGGACAAATCTATGGTGCCAGTACTGGTATTATGGCTGGTGCGTCCTTGATGTTCTTTGGTTTTTTGGGGTTTGAATCCATCTCTATGGCTGTAGATGAGGTCAAGACTCCTCAAAAAAATATTCCTAGAGGGATTGTCTTATCGCTTTCTATCGTAACCATTCTTTATGCCTTGGTGACGCTTGTTTTGACTGGTGTGGTTCACTATAGTCATCTAAATGTCGACGATGCCGTTGCCTTTGCCCTTCGTAGCGTTGGGATTAGTTGGGCAGCTAGTTATGTGTCATTAGTGGCTATCTTAACCTTGATTACGGTTTGTATCTCAATGACTTATGCCCTATCTCGTATGATTTACAGTTTAGCGCGTGACGGATTGATGCCTGCTGCCTTTAAAGAACTGACCAAAACAAGCAAGGTACCAAAAAATGCTACTATCTTGACAGGTCTAGCTTCAGCAGTAGCAGCAGGAATGTTCCCTCTTGCTAGTATCGCAGCCTTCTTAAATATTTGTACCTTGGCCTACTTGATCATGCTGGCTTATGGTCTGATTCGATTACGGAAAGAAAAAGGAATGCCCAAAGCAGGAGAATTTAAAACACCACTGGTACCCTTATTACCGATTTTATCAATCATCATTTGTTTATCATTTATGTTGCAGTATAATATGGAAACCTGGATTGCTTTCCTAGTTGCATTGTTAGTAGGAAGTATTATTTACTTTACTTATGGTTATAAGCATTCTACCATAGAAGAATAATACTCTTCGAAAATCTCTTCAAACCACGTCAGCTTCGCCTTGCCGTATGCATGGTTACTGACTTCGTCAGTTTCATCTACAACCTCAAAACAGTGTTTTGAGCAGCCTGCGGCTAGCTTCCTAATTTGCTCTTTGATTTTCATTGAGTATATAAAGTGAGAATCTGTTGAGTTATTGAAACTCAGCAGATTTTTATATGTGAAAGAAATTTCAAATTTTTTCTAAAAATAGCTTGACAGATTAAATTTTTAGGAGTAAACTGTTTACCAGTTAATTAAATAGTTAAGGGGTTATCTATGAAGAAAAAAAGTTTATTTTTAGTATTGTTAAGTATCTTTCTTTTGTGTTTAGGTGCTTGTGGTCAAAAGGAAAGCCAGTCAGGTAAAGGGATGAAAATTGTAACTAGTTTTTATCCTATCTATGCTATGGTCAAGGAAGTATCTGGTGATTTGAATGATGTTCGAATGATTCAGTCAAGTAGTGGAATTCACTCCTTTGAACCTTCGGCAAATGACATCGCGGCCATCTATGATGCAGATGTCTTTGTTTACCATTCGCATACGCTTGAATCTTGGGCAGGAAGTCTGGATCCCAATCTAAAAAAATCTAAAGTGAAGGTTTTAGAGGCTTCAGAGGGAATGACTTTAGACCGCGTCCCAGGGCTAGAAGATGTGGAAGCAGGGGATGGAGTTGATGAAAAAACGCTCTATGATCCTCATACTTGGCTAGATCCTGAAAAAGCTGGAGAAGAAGCCCAAATTATTGCTGATAAACTTTCAGAGGTTGATAGTGAGCATAAAGAGACTTATCAGAAAAATGCGCAAGCCTTTATCAAAAAAGCTCAAGAATTGACTAAGAAATTCCAGCCTAGATTTGAAAAAGCGAGTCAGAAAACCTTTGTAACACAACATACAGCCTTTTCTTATCTAGCGAAGCGATTTGGACTCAATCAACTTGGAATCGCTGGTATCTCTCCTGAACAGGAACCAAGTCCAAGACAACTAACAGAAATTCAGGAATTTGTTAAGACCTATAAGGTTAAGACGATTTTTACAGAAAGTAATGCTTCTTCAAAAGTAGCTGAAACTCTTGTCAAATCAACAGGTGTGGGGCTTAAAACTCTGAATCCTTTAGAGGCAGACCCACAAAATGACAAGACTTATCTCGAAAATCTTGAAGAAAATATGAGTGTTTTAGCAGAAGAATTGAAATGAGGAAAGAATGAAAATCAATAAAAAATATGTAGCGGGTTCAGTGGCAGTTCTTGCCCTAAGTGTTTGTTCCTATGAACTTGGTCGTTACCAAGCTGGTCAAGTTAAGAAAGATTCTAATCGAGTAGCTTATATAGATGGTGATCAGGCTGGTCAAAAAGCAGAGAACTTGACACCAGATGAAGTCAGTAAGAGAGAGGGAATCAACGCCGAACAAATTGTTATCAAGATTACGGATCAAGGTTATGTGACCTCTCATGGAGATCATTATCATTACTATAATGGCAAGGTTCCTTTTGACGCTATCATCAGTGAAGAACTGCTGATGAAAGATCCGAATTATCAGTTGAAGGATTCAGACATTGTCAATGAAATCAAGGGTGGTTATGTGATTAAGGTAGACGGGAAATACTATGTTTACCTCAAGGATGCCGCCCATGCGGACAATATTCGTACAAAAGAAGAGATTAAACGTCAGAAGCAGGAACATAGTAGTAATCACGGGGGTGCTTCTAATGATCAGGCAGTAGTTGCAGCCAGAGCTCAAGGACGCTATACAACGGATGATGGTTATATCTTTAATGCCTCTGATATCATTGAGGATACGGGTGATGCCTATATCGTTCCTCATGGCAATCACTTCCACTATATTCCGAAGAGTGATTTGTCTGCCAGCGAATTAGCTGCTGCCCAAGCCTTCTTATCTGGAAAAGGTGATCAATTAAGTACAGTTGAATATCGTTCAAGCAGAGCTGAAACAAGATCTAGTGTGAGAACAAGTCAATATGAGTCTCCTCAAAATCCTGCAGCAGCTCCTGAGAGTCAAAATGAGGATTTGGATAGTCTCCTCCAAGAATTGTACGCTTTGCCACTTAGCCAACGTCATGTGGAGTCTGATGGATTAGTATTTGACCCAGCACAGATTACAAAACGTACTGCCAATGGTGTGGCAGTTCCTCACGGAGATCATTTCCATTTCATTCCTTATTCGCAAATGTCTGCTTTGGAAGAAAAATTGGCTCGAAATCTACCAATTGGAGGTCAGCCAGTTCAAAGTCATTCTAATAATACGAAACCAAGCAGTCCTGAGAGAACAAGTTCAACACCAAGTTCAACCATTAAACCAAACTTTAATCTCAATACGCCGGCACCGAATCGAGGAACTGGAGGAGCTTATACAACGGATGATGGGTATGTCTTTAGTCCGACAGATGTGATTGAAGATACAGGTGACGCTTTTGTTGTACCGCATGGAAATCATTTCCACTATATTCCTAAGAGTGATTTGTCAGCAGGAGAATTGGCTGCTGCTCAAGCCTATTGGAATGGGAAGCAGGGCTCACATTCTGCCACAAGCTCAAGTAAACCAAGTAGTGATAATGCTAAACCAGCCCAACCAAGTTTGACAGAGACTCCAAACCTGACTGTCACACCAACATATCATCAAAATCATGGGGAAGACATTTCAACACTTTTAAGTGAATTGTATGCCAAACCTTTGTCAGAACGCCATGTGGAATCGGATGGACTAGTCTTTGATCCGGCACAAATCATCAAACGTACAGCTAACGGTGTAGCAGTGCCTCACGGAGACCATTATCACTTTATTCCTTATTCACAAATGTCACCGCTGGAAGAAAAATTGGCTCGTATGATAGCTGTTAAGGGACAAAATGGCAGTGTCTTGCCAAGTGTTACTCCTCTGAAGCCGGCTCCTACTACCAAACCTCAAGCACCAGTGGAAAATAAACCGACTGAACTTGATGTCAACCAGGTTGTTAGAAAAGTTGGTGATGGTTATATTTTCGAGGATAAGGGCGCTAGTCGTTATGTTCTAGCTAAAGACTTAGCCAAGGATAAGATTGACGCTATTGAAAATCTCTTGTCAAAGAAAACTCAAGAGACGCATGCCCTAGTTGCGAAGAAAGAAAATGTCGCTCCTCGTGACCAAGAATTTTATGATAAAGCATATAATTTATTGACCGAAGCTCATAAAGCCTTGTCTGAAAATAAGGGGCGTACTTCTGATTTCCAAGCCTTAAACAAATTAGCAGAACGCTTGAATGATGAATCTTCTAATAAAGGAAAATTGGTAGATGATTTATTGTCATTCTTAGCACCAATTACCCATCCAGAACGTCTCGGAAAACCAAATGCTCAAATTGCTTATACAGATGTTGAAATTAAATTAGCGAAATTAGCAGGTAAGTATACAACAGAAGATGGGTATATCTTTGACATTCGTGATATTACCAGTGATGAGGGAGATGCTTATGTAACTCCGCATATGACCCATAGTCATTGGATTAAGAAAGAGAGCTTGTCTGAAGCTGAAAGAGTAGCAGCCCAGGCTTATGCTAAAGAGAAAGGTTTGACACCTCCTTCAACAGAGAATCAGGGTTCAGGAGATACTGAGGTTAAAGGAGTAGAAGCAATCTATAATAAAGTGAAAGCAGCTAAGAAGGTCCCACTTGATCATATTCCTTACAATCTACAACATACTGTTGAAGTAAAAAATGGTAGCTTAATTATACCTCATTACGACCATTACCATAACATTAAATTTGGTTGGTTTGATGAAGGACTCTATGAAGCACCTAAGGGTTATAGCCTGGAGGATCTCTTTGCGACTGTAAAATATTACGTTGAACATCCTGAAGAACGTCCTCACTCAGATAATGGTTGGGGAAATGCCAGCGACCATGTTCGTAAAAATAAGGCAGACCAAGACAGTAAATCTGATGAAGATAAGGAAGATCGTCATGAATCAGACGAGTCAACTCGTCCTGAATCCAATGAAAAAGAAAATCATACAGGTTCAACCCCTTCAGTAGATAATCTTTATAAACCGAGCACTGATGAAGACGAGACAGAAGAAGTATCTAAAGATACAACAGACGAAGCTGAAGTACCTCAAGTAGAAACCGAAAAAGTAGAAGCCAAACTCAAAGAAGTAGAAGCTCTACTTGCTAAAGTAACGGATGCTAGTTTGAAAGACAATGTGACAGAGAGCCTATCTGGTTTACGAAATAATCTGAGTCTTCAAACCATGGATAATAATGGCATCATGGCAGAAGCAGAGAAACTACTTGCTTTGTTAAAAGGTAGTGAGTCAGTTACGACGAAACCAGAAGCATAAGTTTATCCTATTAAATCAATATGATGTAAGAGTCAGTAGCAATACTGGCTTTTATTTTTTTAAAATGACATAAAAATCTTGACAGATAAACTTAAAAAAGGTAAACTATTTACTGGTTAATTAATTGGTTAAATAACCAGTTTAGAAAAACTGTTTAACCGAGAAAAAGAAGTTAAGAAAAGCTTCATCATTTATTGAAATGAGGGATTTATGAAATTCAGTAAAAAGTATATTGCAGCCGGATCAGCTGTTATCGTATCCTTGAGTCTTTGCGCCTATGCACTGAACCAGCATCGCTCGCAGGAAAATAAGGACAATAATCGTGTCTCTTATGTGGATGGCAGTCAGTCAAGTCAGAAAACTGAAAACCTTACACCAGATCAGGTCAGTCAAAAAGAAGGAATTCAGGCTGAGCAAATTGTCATCAAAATTACAGATCAGGGCTATGTGACTTCACATGGTGACCACTATCATTACTATAATGGGAAAGTTCCTTATGATGCGATTTTCAGTGAAGAACTTCTGATGAAGGATGCTAATTATCAACTTAAAGACGCTGATATTGTCAATGAGGTTAAGGGTGGTTATATCATCAAGGTTGATGGAAAATATTATGTCTATCTGAAAGATGTAGCTCATGCTGATAATGTTCGAACTAAGGATGAAATCAATCGTCAAAAACAAGAACACGTCAAAGATAATGAGAAGGTCAGCTCTGATGTTGCTGTAGCAAGATCTCAGGGACGCTATACGACAGATGATGGTTATGTCTTTAATCCAGCTGATATTATCGAAGATACGGGTGATGCTTATATAGTTCCTCACGGTGGTCACTACCACTATATTCCAAAAAGTGATTTGTCTGCTAGTGAATTAGCAGCAGCAAAAGCTCATTTAGCTGGCAAAAATACGCAACCAAGTCAGCTAAGCTATTCTTCAGCAGTTAGTGACAATAACACGCAATCTGTGGCACAAGGCTCAACTAGCAAGCCAGAAAGCAAAGTTGAAAATCTCCAAAGTTTATTGAAAGAACTCTACGATTCACCTAGCGACAAACGTTACAGTGAATCAGATGGTCTGGTCTTTGACCCTGCTAAGATTATCAGTCGGACACCAAATGGAGTTGCGATTCCGCATGGTGACCATTATCACTTTATTCCTTACAGCAAGCTATCTCCTTTAGAAGAAAAGATTGCTAGAATGGTGCCTATCGGTGGAACTGGTTCGACAGTTTCTACAAATGAAAAACCTCATGAAGTAGCGTCTAGTCTAGGAAATATTCCAAGTAATCCATCTATATTGAATAATGCTTCTTCAACGTTAAATAAGGAAATTTCTTCAACATCTGATGGTTATATCTTTAATCCTAAAGATATTGTCGAAGAAACTGCTACAGCTTATATTGTAAGACATGGTGATCATTTCCATTACATTCCTAAGTCGAATCAAATTGGTCAACCGACTCTTCCAAACAATGGTCTAACAACACCTTCGCCATCTCTTCCAGTCAATCCTGGTGTTTCACATGAGGAACATGAAGAAGATGGGCACGGCTTTGATGCCAATCGTATTATTGCTGAAGATGAAGCGGGATTTATCATGAGTCACGGCGACCATAATCATTACTTCTTCAAGAAGGATTTGACTGCTGATCAAATCAAGGCAGCGCAAGACCACTTGAAAGGGACAAATACAGCAACACCAAATCCAGCTCATGATGACGATCACGATGAAGATCATCA